>NZ_JAJCHL010000199.1:0-923 GCF_020554505.1 Caldibacillus sp. 210928-DFI.2.18 | reverse complement strand
AATGCCTGCCTGTCACGCAGGAGGTCGCGGGTTCGAGTCCCGTCCGGACCGCCATTTCATAAATGATTTAATATTAGTTGAACTAAAATTTAAAAAACCTTATAATTTTTATAGCTAATCAAACTTATATAGATTAAGATCAGCAAATCAACATTTTAAATATTGCTTGTCCTAACAGTTTGTATAGTATGGTTTAAAGTAGGGTTGAACCGAAGGGATATATGCAATAAGGCTTAGCAGATTAGTCGGTAGAACAAAGGATTGAAAATGCAATTTTGAAATTACATCACCTTATCAATTGAACTGTTTCTTGAATAAGCTTTCTGAAATGAGAACATAGGATACAATCGATTAATATTAATAAGGCTCGGTAGCTCAGTCGGTAGAGCAAAGGACTGAAAATCCTTGTGTCGGCGGTTCGATTCCGTCCCGAGCCACCATAATGTAATTTCCCAGTCTAACACAATTGTTAAAGAGGGCAAAGGATTTCATAACATAAGAACGGGTCAGATTGATCTATAAAACTTTATTGAGAGAATTAGAAGAGTAACAAAAAAGTTGAAGATTGTATAGTAAAACAATAATAATGCCGGCCTAGCTCAATTGGTAGAGCAACTGACTTGTAATCAGTAGGTTGGGGGTTCAAGTCCTCTGGCCGGCACCATTCATTTATTATATGGAGGGGTAGCGAAGTGGCTAAACGCGGCGGACTGTAAATCCGCTCCCTCAGGGTTCGGCGGTTCGAATCCGTCCCCCTCCACTTGATTTAGGGGCATAGTTTAAAGGTAGAACAGAGGTCTCCAAAACCTCCAGTGTGGGTTCGATTCCTGCTGCCCCTGCCATAATTTTATTAGTAATGGCGGTCGTGGCGAAGTGGTTAACGCATCGGATTGTGGCTCCGACATTCGTGGGTTCGATTCCCA
>NZ_JAJCHL010000198.1:0-987 GCF_020554505.1 Caldibacillus sp. 210928-DFI.2.18 | reverse complement strand
CTTTCGCAGTCCAAAATCTTGTTTAAATGCTTGATGTAAATGGTTTTGGGAAGTACAAAATTATCATTTGACATTTTTTAAAACATAAAGAAAGACACCTATTCTTTTGGTAAAATATTGGTGATGAAACCAAATCCAAAAGAAAGGTGTCACCACTATGATAACGAATAAAGACTACTTTGCGCAATTACCAAAAGAAATTAAACAAGGATTTTCCGAATTAAATATTGGATATCATTTAAGAAAAGCGAATATTACGAAACTTTCCGGGTATTCTTGTCTTACTGTTTTCAAACTGATTTTTCTTTTAGTCTTCCAATATAAGAACTGGTTTCGTGCTTTTATGAGTAAACGATCTCAGGATCTGCCCGGAAAGGATACAGTCTATCGCTTTTTAAATACACCAACCTATCATTGGAGAAAGTTTCTGCTTTCATTAAGCAGTGAAATGATCCGTCTGCTTCAACCATTAACTTCAAAAGATCGTGTCACAGCTTTTGTGATTGATGATTCTGTCTTTTCAAGAAACCGTAGTAAGTCGGTTGAACTGTTGGCTAAGGTTTTTGATCACTCTACCCATCAGTACTTGAAAGGGTTTCAAATGCTTACCCTTGGCTGGACCGATAGTTTTACTTTTATTCCCGTTGATTTTGCTCTTCTAAGTTCACCGAAAAAGGAAAATCGCCTGCAAGAAATCAATACCAATATTGATAAACGAACATCTGGCTATAAGCGTCGCCAGGAAGCTCTGAAATCAAAACCGGACGTGGCTTCAGCTTTACTTGATCACGCGCTTGAAAAAGGGATTGTAGCTGACTATGTTCTCATGGATTCCTGGTTTACACAAGCGCCTTTAATTGAGAAGATTACGAACAAAGGGTTATTTGTCATTGGCATGGTGAAGCAATTAAAGCAGCGATACGTTTACAATGGTGAACGTTTCACACTGAATCAACTTTACAAATTGGCAAAACCTCACATGGGTAA
>NZ_JAJCHL010000197.1:0-1003 GCF_020554505.1 Caldibacillus sp. 210928-DFI.2.18 | reverse complement strand
TGGTGACGAGATTGAGTCTCGTCGCCAAAATTGAGCGGTTTTCACTTCAAAATGATGACGAGATCGAGTTTCGTCGTCAAAATTGTGGGGTTTTCACTTCAAAATGGTGACGGGATTGAGTCTCGTCGCCAAAAAATGAAGTTTCTCGGCTCAAAATGACGACGAGAACGGGTCTCGTCGCCAAAAAGTGGAGTTTTTCGCGCAAAAATGACGACGAGAAAGAGTCTCGTCGCCAAAAAGTGGCATTTCCCGGCTCAAAATGACGACGAGAAAAGGTCTTGTCGCCAAAAAGTGGAGTTTTTCGCGCAAAAGTGACGACGAGAAGTGATCTCGTCGCCAAAAAGTGGAGTTTTTCGCGCAAAAGTGACGACGAGAAAGAGTCTCGTCGCCAAAAAATGGACTTTCTCGCATAAAAATGACGACGAGAACGGGTCTCGTCACCAAAAAATGGAGTTTCCCGTAAAAAAAAGACGACGAGAACGAGTTTCGTCGTCAAAATTGTGCAGTTTTCACTTCAAAATGGTGACGAGATTGAGTCTCGTCGCCAAAATTGAGCGGTTTTCACTTCAAAATGATGACGAGATCGAGTTTCGTCGTCAAAATTGTGGGGTTTTCACTTCAAAATGGTGACGGGATTGAGTCTCGTCGCCAAAAAGTGGAGTTTTTCGCGCAAAAGTGACGACGAGAATGGATCTCGTCGCCAAAAAATAGCGTTTCCGGTCCCAAAAAGGCGACGAGAAAGGGTGTCGTCGCTAAAAAAGTGAGTTTTCCGTCCAAAAGCGACGACGAGAAAGGGTGTCGTCACCAAAAAATGGAGTTTCCGGCCAAAAAGTGACGACGAGAAGTGATCTCGTCGCCAAAAAATGGAGTTTTTCGCGCAAAAATGACGACGAGAAAAGGTTTCGTCGCCAAAAAATCAAGTTTTTCACCCCAAAACGGTGACGAGAAAAGTAAGCCCCCATTCAAACAACGCATATAAATCAACAGCACCTCTTGTTAAAAT
>NZ_JAJCHL010000196.1:0-1005 GCF_020554505.1 Caldibacillus sp. 210928-DFI.2.18 | reverse complement strand
TTCATCAAAAATCGGCAAGGATACCCCAACTTCAATCGTGTGTAGGGCGACAGCCCAACGATAAGTGGGGGAGGAATTGCCGTCAGATACGATAGTATCTGAAACCTACACCTTGCCTCCTCCTTTCTCTGTTTTAGTTGTTTCTTCACTAAAAGTATAATATAATTAATTTCAGTGAAAGGTGGTGAACATAATGACTACAATTACTGCAAAAATACAAATCTATGTTTCTAGCGACCAATCTAAAAATCTAATAGCAACCACTAATGCTTATCGTAATGCTTGTAATTGGTTGTCCAAGCATGTATTTCAGACAAAAATCTTAAAGCAAGCAAAACTTAATGATTTGTATTACAAGCAATTACGAGGTCAATTTGGATTAAAAAGTCAAATGGCTCAATCTGTCATGAAAACTGTCATTGCTCGTTATAAGTCAGCTAAATCAAATGGACACGAATGGTCTTTAATTGAATTTAAACTTCCAGAATATGACCTTGTATGGAATCGAGATTACTCGCTAACCGAAAATAAATTTAGCGTAAATACACTGGATGGGCGTATCAAACTAAATTATGAGCGTAAAGCCATGAAGAAGTATTTTAATGGCACTTGGAAATTTGGTACTGCCAAGTTAGTGCATAAATTTCAAAAGTGGTTTTTGCATATTCCTGTGACGAAAGATTTTTCAGAACTTGATTATGCCGACATAAATAATATTGTTGGCATAGACTTAGGAATTAACTTTCTTGCAACCACTTATGACAGTCAAGGTAAAACTACGTTCTACAATGGTAAAATTGTAAAACATAAACGTGGTAAGTTTAAAGCGACTCGTAAACAACTTCAAAAGAAACAAACACCATCTGCTCGTAAAAAACTAAAACAATTAGGGTCAAGAGAAAACCGTTATGTAACTGATGTAAACCATCAAGTTACGAAGGCACTCGTTGACAAATACCCTAGAGGTACGATGTTTGTTTTGGAAGACTTGACAGGTGTTCGTTC
>NZ_JAJCHL010000195.1:0-1010 GCF_020554505.1 Caldibacillus sp. 210928-DFI.2.18 | reverse complement strand
GAGAAGCCCCCACTTCAAGCGACCCGCAAGGGTGGTAAGTGGAGGGTAGTTCACTTTTGTCAGGGGAAAATTGGAATTTCATGTACAATCTGATTCGTTCCTTTTATATGTTTCGCATACAGATAAAGGAAAATAGGGGAGTCAAGCTAATGTGTTCTTCCTTTTTTCCCTATTCCTTCAATAATTTTTCAAAGTTGCATAGTAATATAAAAAGGAACATATTAGTTGTCTATCTTGTTGTTTCTTTGTATCATGTTGGATAGGTGATCGAAAATGGAGGAAGCTGTTGAGAAAGTTATAATTGTAGAGGGAAAATCGGATAAGAAAAAAGTACAAGAGGTAATAAATGAATCTGTAGAAATCATCTGTACAAATGGAACGATTGGGCTGAGCAAATTGGATGAACTAATTGATATGTTATATGATAAAGAAGTATTTGTGCTTTTTGATGCTGATGACTCAGGAGACAAATTGAGAAAACAATTCAAACGTGAATTTCCGGAAGCAAAACATATATACATTGATCGTACCTATCGGGAAGTTGCTTCAGCCCCGGAAAATCATGTTGCGACTGTTCTTTTACAAGCAAATATACAAGTACATTCAAAATATTTATTGTAATCTTAAGCCATATGGAAATAAGGGATGAATCAAATGGAACAATGGACTGGTGAAACATTTTACCAATATTTAAAGAGCGGGAAGAAAGGTGCCTTTTACTTATACACCCCTTTATGTGGTACTTGTCAAGTAGCAGGAAAAATGTTAGAAGTGATCACGAAATTATTGCCGGACTTACCGATTGGGAAAGCCGATATAAATTATTTACCGGAAATTGCGGAGACATTTTTTATCGAAAGTGTTCCCTGTTTAGTCCTCTTCAATGAACATCAAGTGAAAGAAAAAATTTATGCCTTTCAAGATGTTCCTTACTTATATGAAAAATTAAAAAAACTTTAACGGATTTCCGAAAGAAGTCTCCCATCCTCAAGGAATGTGCAGGGCGTAGC
>NZ_JAJCHL010000194.1:0-1039 GCF_020554505.1 Caldibacillus sp. 210928-DFI.2.18 | reverse complement strand
GCTGTCGCCCTACACACGATTGAAGTTGGGGTATCCTTGCCGATTTTTGATGAACAGCAGGCTGAAACCTTTAAACAATCAGGGGTGGATTCCTTCGTAGCCAATTTAGAAAGCAATGTGGATGATCTTGCAAAGGCAATGGAAGGCTGCGATGCTGTTATTTTCTCAGCGGGTTCCGGCAGTAAAACAGGTCCGGATAAAACATTGCTTGTTGACTTGGATGGTGCGGTAAAATCGATGGAAGCGGCAGAAAAAGTTGGAGCAAATCGTTATGTAATGGTCAGTGCCATCCAAGCGCATAACCGGGAAAGTTGGATAGACAGTCCAATTAAACCCTATATGATTGCCAAACACTATGCAGACCGAATGCTCGTTTCAAGTTCGTTGAATTATACAATTGTACGCCCGGGTGCATTGCTCAACGAACCGGGTACAGGGAAGGTACAGCTTGCGGAAAATCTCCAAAGAGGGGCAATCCCCCGAGAAGATGTAGCCAAAACAGTAGTCGCTGTTTTAAATGAAGAAAATACGTTCCGCCGTTCATTTGATATTATATCAGGAGATACAACGATTGAAGAAGCTTTAAAAAATTTGTAGCTGTGAAAAAGAGTGCTTCTTACTCAAAAACTTGGAAAATATTGTATTGTTCGCTTATACTGGATTAAAATCAGGAACATTCATTCCTGATTTTAATCGATATACCCTTTATCTTTTAACATACGATACGCTTCTTCTTGCTTTTCTTCTTTTATTTGATATTCAAGTGTGCTATCTACAATTTTGGCACACCGCCCACCAAATGGTTTTAAGACTTCCTTTATTTCTTTTATATTTGCAGCAGAACTTTTTAGCGGATAATTTACCTTCATCCAATAACACCTCCTAAGATTCATTATAAAGAATTGAGATAAGTTTTACGGTAAAATATTTGAGCAAAAATTGAACTTATAAAGAAAACTCGGGCGTCCGAGCCTTAAGGCGATGGCAGAGCCGTAGTTCAGCGAAAAAACATTTTCGCTTGCGAGGTAATGCTACCGAA
>NZ_JAJCHL010000193.1:0-1103 GCF_020554505.1 Caldibacillus sp. 210928-DFI.2.18 | reverse complement strand
TGAATATTTTAAAACTGTGAGGGAAGAAGGATTTGAAAAAGGAATTGAAAAAGGATTGGAAATGGGAATTGAAAAGGGAATCGAAAAAGGAATTGAAAAAGGGATTGAAAAAGGGATTGAAAAAGGGATTGAAAAAGGAAAAATGGAAGAAAAAAGGAATTTAGCAACTGAGCTATTGCGGGAAGGTTTTTCAGTTGAAAAAGTAGCAAAAATGGTGAAGCTGAGTCTCGATGAAGTGAAAGGAATTGGAAGAAATTTATAGGTACAAATCCAAATTCTCCTGACACTCTTTCAATTATAACCATTTCAACTGGTTATACAAGGTTGAAAAAGAAAGATGGACAAATTCGATACTAATTAAACAAAGATGGGGCTGAATCACGTTTGGATCCAGCCCGAATTTGTATTCTGCAACCTATCAATACTAGCTTATATGTTTAGGTGCAATAATCACTTATTAATCTTTTTAAATGCTTCTGTCTGTTCTTTAATTCCCTTTTCAGCCGCAAATCTTTCAATACTTGATGCCCCAAAGAATCCAACGATTCCGTTAACCCTACTTATTACATATTTAGCATACATTCTTTATTTTATTATATACACTATCAAAATCAGCTTCATCAATTGAAAAAGCAACATGAGTGTATGACTGACTTATTTCATCTCGAGGAAAATTTCTCTCTAAATTTAGTGCCAACCACATGCCATTCAAATCAAAATATGCAGTACTTCTCCCTTTAACCAGTAATTTAGCATCAAATACATCTTGGTAAAACTATGGATTTTTCCAAATCAGAAACTGAAAATAGAAAATGATTAAGACCTTTCACAAACAACTATATCACCTCAATTTAATTATCATATAGAATGGCTTTTTTTGAATTCCAATCTCCTTAAATAGTCGCTATACTAGCCAGACTCCTTCGTATCGTTCCGGCCGTGTGGATCTTCCATTCAGGAGATTGTGTTGATCTAGAATTTGACTAAAAAAGACGTCATCTTAATAAAAAAAGCTACCATTTGTTGAAAAATTCTATTGTTTATTTTCAGAGCCTCTGCCAAAATAAAAAATATACCCTTGAGCGAGGCTCTGGAAAATTAAT
>NZ_JAJCHL010000192.1:0-1143 GCF_020554505.1 Caldibacillus sp. 210928-DFI.2.18 | reverse complement strand
CCTGCCGAGAAGCCAGATGTCACAACATCGGCACCGCCAAACAAGGCTACCATACCCGCTACTCCATATAAAGCCCCAAAACCTATAAACCCATTGATAAGTGCCATGAACCAGAAAATTATATTTATTGTTTTTTTTTTATTGTGACCATACTTTTTTGCGTTAATTGTAGCGGAAATAATAAGGGAAGTGAAAAATCTATACAACCAGAAATAGAGAGTTATGAAGAAAAAGACATAGTTCTACTGAGGAGAAAGAAATTCCTTGGAGTATTGAATATTTAAAAATTCAACAAATTCACGATAGTTACAAAGTCTTTGGAAAAGGTGTTTCCATTGCTATTTTAGACACAGGTATTAAAAGTAATCATAAAGATCTGAAGATTAGAGGTGGAATAAATATTATTAATCATTCGACGAATTACGAAGATGATAATGGACACGGTACACATATAGCAGGGATTATTGCACGAATTGCACCAAAAGCAGAACTATACTCAGTAAAAGTATTAAATAAGAAGCAAATTGGCTCATACGAAAATATTGCTAAGGGAATTGAGTGGGCTATTAATAATGATATAGATATTATTCTCATGAGTTTTGGTGGAAGTAAAGATTCACGTATATTAAAAGAAGCTATTAAGAAAGCTGATTCAGAAAATATTACTCTTATTGCATCTACTGGAAATACTGCTCTATCAAACAACTCTATTACATATCCCGCAAAATACGAAGAAGTTATTGCTGTAGGGGCAATAACTGAAAATAATGAGAGGTGGGTTGGCTCTAATACTGGAAAAGAACTCACGGTTATGGCACCAGGACACAAGATATTAAGTACATCTATAGACGGTAACTATACTATAAGAAGCGGTACATCTTTAGCTGCAGCTCATGTTGCCGGAGGCCTAGCATTATTCTTAAGCTATAATCCTTTATTAGATAATAAAGATTTAGGAGAGATAATCATACAATCTTCTATCAAAAAAACTCCTGACGGATATAGGATCTTCAATTTAGAAGAGGCTTTTAAGATATGTAAAAATTTCAAAAAATAGTACAAATATTTGTATAATAATGGTATAATTTACCACTAGTGTTGCATAAATAATGTCATAATTTTCAGATTAATTATTTTCCCAAC
>NZ_JAJCHL010000191.1:0-1228 GCF_020554505.1 Caldibacillus sp. 210928-DFI.2.18 | reverse complement strand
TTTAACGGATTTCCGAAAGAAGTCTCCCATCCTCAAGGAATGTGCAGGGCGTAGCCTAATGAGTAGGTGGGAGATGAATTTCGGTTGGCTTTAGCCAAAGGTTTTGATATAATTAGTCTTATATATAAAAAAGGATTGATATATCAATGAAATTGGATAGTAATAATCATTCAGTGTTCCTATTACATTATCATCTTGTATTAGTTGTAAAGTATCGCAGAGAAGTGTTCACCGATGAAATATCTGATTTTGCAAAAGATATGTTCATTGAGATCGGAAAAAAATACAACATTACTTTGACAGAGTGGAATCATGATAAGGATCATATCCACATCCTATTCAAAGCACATCCTAATTCTGAATTATCGAAGTTCATCAATACTTATAAGAGTGCAAGTTCTCGACTGATAAAGAAAAACTTTCCTCATATCCGAAAAAGACTATGGAAAGAGATGTTTTGGTCAAGAAGCTTTTGCCTGCTTACAACAGGCGGTGCACCAATAGAAGTCATAAAAAAATACATTGAAAATCAAGGTCAGAAGTGAGGTGATTTGATATGGCCAAACAAAACAAAGCCTTCAAATTTCGTTTGTATCCGAATAAAGAACAGAAAATCCAATTAGCCAAAACATTTGGTTGTGTTCGCTTTGTCTACAATAAGATGCTGGAAGAACGTAAGGAAACGTATGAGAAATTCAAAAACGATAAAGAAACGCTTAAACAACAAGCATTCCCGACACCAGCGAAATACAAAGATGAATTTCCATTCCTAAAAGAAGTGGATTCTTTAGCTTTAGCAAACGCACAGATCAATTTGCAAAATGCTTATAAGAACTTTTTTGAAGGTCGTGCGGAGTTTCCTAAATTCAAAAGCAAGAAAAATAAACAATCTTACACAACCAATATGGTCAACGGCAATATTAAGCTAGAAAATGGTCATATCAAACTACCAAAAATCAAAAAGCCAATGAAAATGAACCGACATAGAGAAATACCTGCTGATTATAAAATCAAATCTTGTACTATTTCTAAAACAAATACAGGTAAATATTATATTTCGATTTTGACAGAATACGAGAAAGATATTCAGTCAGTAAAGATTCAAAAAGTAGTTGGCTTAGATTTTGCTATGGACGGTCTATATGTCGAGAGTGAACAGGGTGAGAAAGCCAATTACCCACGGTACTATCGACAAGCATTAGACAAACTGGCAAAAGCACAACGAATT
>NZ_JAJCHL010000190.1:0-1287 GCF_020554505.1 Caldibacillus sp. 210928-DFI.2.18 | reverse complement strand
TATTCACATGTGGATAATTTTTTTATACAGCACAAACAAGACTCCTCATATTTTGTGCTTGTTTTTCTTTTATTCTGCCTAGCGCCATGGCTAACATCACACAAAGAGCTAATCCGCATCGTACGGTCATTTTCTTTATCCCTCGTATCGTGTGATTTTCAAAACCAAACACCTGATCAATGCGGCTATTTACTCGTTCAACTGCTGTTCTTTTGTTGTATTCTCTTTTCCATTTGTAGCTGGCACGGTCAATTGGCGTAAATATTCTCCGGTCTTCTGAAAGCGGAATTCGAACGCCATTTACCACCGGGCACTTTCCCATCCCCTCACAATTCATGCCATATTGTTTGGCGGGACAAAGTTTCCTTATGGTATTTCGATCTTTATCAAATCCACCACATGCCATTTCTCGTTCGATTCCTGTTGATGGACAATGACAAAATACATTCCCTTTATAATTATAGGTTACATTTTGTTTGTTATTTAACAAACGGGTACTTTCTCCATCTTTCCACATGTTCCGAATATCAATAACCGGTTTAATGGCATGCTGATCCCAACAGTTGATGATTAGCTTCGAATCATCATATCCTCGATCTCCCGTTAGTATTTCAGCTTTTTTCAGTATTTCAGGTTGGCGTTCTTCCATTTTTTCGAGTAGATGATGTGCTTCGTTTATATCCGGCACATTTGCTTTTGTTACCGAGAACATAATCGGTAACTCATAGCTGGCATCAACGATGAGATGAAGTTTATACCCAAACCATTTTACAATTTTCTCCCAACGTGTACCATCTTCCCTTGTTCCGCGATATACTTTTTTTCCATAATCTGCATCTAGGTCCCGACGACCATCCTCTTTTTCGTTTTTATTTTTCTTTGCTGCATAGGATTTAATGGCCTTACTATCTATAGCCAAGCGTTTCCCAAAATCCGGTACTATCTTTTTGAGCTCTCTGACTAAATCGTCAAACATCTCTTCTACCTCTGCTTGGTGCATCAACACTTTATGTAAAAATCGGCTGAATGCCCAAGGCGTAGGCACTTTTCCATTAAATCCGCAAAGGGAACGCAATTGCCCATTTCTGGCTAATTCTCTTAGGAGTTTTGCATCACGATCATGTTGGAACACAATCCCAGCCAATAAGGCATTCCACATGGCTCGAATCGGATAATCATCACGACCCTTCCCACGTTCTTTTTCAAGCACCCTCATGAGCTGTTCATCCGGCATGTACTCTATGACAAGACGAAGCCGTTCTAAATCTCCTAATTCTTCAATTTCTT
>NZ_JAJCHL010000019.1:0-44956 GCF_020554505.1 Caldibacillus sp. 210928-DFI.2.18 | reverse complement strand
ATGCCTGCCTGTCACGCAGGAGGTCGCGGGTTCGAGTCCCGTCCGGACCGCCATAATTTAGTTTTGAAGATAAACTGTGAAGTGTTTCACAGTTTTTTTATAATTTAGTTATAGAAATTCTTTGTTAACAATAAAGATAATTTTAGGACTTCAAAATTCGAAGTCCTTTTTTGTTAGATTAAGCAGCTTTCCCAAAATGTTTCCTTTATTGACGAATACATCTATACCAAAATAGCAAAAGTTAGAAATCCATTGCATAATACATTTTTGATTTTTTTAACTGCCAAAATAATTATTCTCCCATTTTAAAAACGACTCGCCCTTATGGAGAGTCGTCGAATAGGTGAAAAAGTATTGGCAATGCTTTTAACTTTGCCGATTCTGTTCACGTGCGGAATATTGGTTTTAATAACAGCATCGCCGATTCAAACCTAATTAACCAGTTTTTTGAAAACCACAGAAAATTCGTTCGAAGACAATATTATCGGTAAAAACTGATTAATAAGTTTTGTTAAAAAGCCACGGAAAATTCATTCCAAAACACCATCATCGATTAAAACTTTCTAAATCCAGTCCCGGGTTTGCGTTTAAACTTAGATCTGCAAGAATGCCTTTTTCAAAAAAGACACTTCCACAGGCTGCAATCATGGCGGCATTGTCAGTACATAAGTTCATTGGGGGTATAACTAAATCTACATTTCCCAACTCAGCAATCCGCTCGGTTAAGTGACTTCTTAACCCCTTATTTGCAGCTACTCCGCCGGCGAGAATGACTTGGTTAACCTGATATTCCTGCACTGCACGGACGGTTTTTTCTACAAGGACTTCAACGACACTAGCCTGAAAGCTGGCTGCTAAATCAGCAGGCTCAATGGTTTCCCCGCGTTGTTCAGCATTGTGTACGGTATTGATGACAGCAGATTTTAATCCACTAAAACTAAAGTCATACGATCCCTCTTCTAGCCACGCACGAGGAAAGTCGATATTTGCTTCTCCTTCATGTGCTAATCGGTCAATATGAGGCCCCCCGGGATATGGCATACTTAGTACTCTGGCTACTTTGTCATAAGCTTCCCCGGCAGCATCATCCCTTGTCTCACCAATTACTTTAAAATGACCATGTTCTTTCATATAGACCAGTTCTGTGTGACCACCGGAAACGACAAGAGCAAGCAAAGGGAATGTCATTTCTTTAACTAACCGATTTGCATATATGTGCCCCGCAATATGATGGACGGGAATTAATGGTAAAGAATGAGCAAAAGCAAGGGTTTTTGCCGCTTCTACTCCAATTAAAAGAGCGCCGACAAGACCAGGTCCTTGGGTTACCGCAACCCCCGTTAGATCGCTAAAATTCAGTTCTGCTTGTCTCATTGCTTCCTCAATAACAATGGTTATTTGCTCTACATGTTGGCGGGAAGCTATTTCAGGAACAACGCCGCCATAACGTTTATGAACTTCGATTTGTGAAGCAACAACATTAGAAAGGATTTGGGTCCCGTTTTTGACCACGGCGGCCGCTGTTTCATCACAACTTGTTTCAATTCCTAATATATATAAATCATTCATTTTAAATTCACCCACATTACTAAAGCATCTTCATAATTATCAGTGTAGTATGATTTTCGAATACCACCATTTTTAAAACCGAATTTTCGATACATGTTTTGGGCAACAATATTGGACACTCTTACTTCCAATGTTGCCTTTTTTACACCCTTAACAATCATTGTTTCCATCATTTTCATCATTAATTGTTCACCAATTTTCAATCCCCGGTACTCGGGTAATACTGCAATATTGGTAATATGTGCTTCGTCAATAACGATCCACATGCCACCGTAAGCAACGATTTTTTTATCAAGCTCACCACCGATATAGATTGCATAAGGATTCATTGTTAACTCTCGAACAAATGCATCCCGATTCCAAGGAGAAGTGAAAGAAGCATATTCTACATGCAGAATTTCATCAACATCGTTAATAGTCAGTCTGCGAAAAACAGGTGTCCAATTCATAAAGTTGTCCCCTCAAATTTAATTCGTTTTCTCTCTCCATTTGGCTTCAGCTTCTGCCAAGCGTAAATAATTCGGTGCAAATGAATGCACATTTTTTTCTTTTAAATCTTTTGCAAGTAAAGCCAACTCACCGGGTTTAGGGATATTGACAGTAATCGGTGCAAATTGAACTTGTTTAGCCAGTTGATTTACGATTACCTGTTCATGAATAACCACATCATTTCCTAAAAACAGAACCGGTTTATCAAATGTTTTAAGTAATTTGCACCATTCTTCTGTAGGAATATGTTGATCGTTAACTGCTTGCATTAATTTGCCTTCCTTATATTCATATAATCCAGTAAAAATATTTCCCCGTCTTGCATCCATGACAGGAGAAATGTAGCCATCAAAATATCGAGCGCTGGCCGCCATTAATTTAAGGCTGGAAACACCAACAATGGGTATGTTTAATGTCCACGCTAACGTTTTTCCGATCGTTAGGCCAATCCGCAAGCCGGTGTATGAGCCCGGACCGTTAGCAACAATGATTTTATTTATCTCTTTTATGTCCATGCCGCAATCTTTTAGTAAAAAGTCAATGGCCGGTAATACCCTTGTTGAATGATTTCTTTTTATATTTGTTATATATTCACCGATAATTTTTTCATTACTTGCGATTCCAACACCAAGTACATTTGTCGAGGTATCAATTGCTAAAATATTCATGGAAAAACTCCTCACATAGTTGTTCATATCGAATACCAACCGGTTTAAAAAGAAATTGTCTGGTTGTCAGGTCAACAAATTTAATTTCAATAGTTAAAAACTGTTCGGGCAACTGATCTTGGATAATATGAGCCCATTCAATGACAGTGATACCATCACCATGAAAATATTCATCAAAACCGAGATCTTCCATTGAATCCTTTAGTCGATAAACATCCATATGATAGAGGGGGAAAATCCCTTTGTATTCTTTTATAATTGTAAATGTGGGACTACTAATATTTTTATTGATACCAAGTCCTTTTGCCAACCCTTTTGTAAAAGTTGTTTTTCCGGCACCAAGATCGCCTTCCAGCGCAATCGTATCTCCTTCCCGTAAAAATTTACTGAACGTTTGTGCCATTGAAAAAGTTTCTTCCTGATTATGTACAGTAATTTGGTAATCCTTCATTGTTTTCTCACCAACTTTATATATATCTTCCATAAGATTAACGAAATATCGGTGAAATATCAATATTTGCCGGTAATATGTGTATGTTTCGATAAATGTCACTTATTTCAAAAATTCCTGCATATCTTGCTTGATTCGATTGTGGATAATATTGTGGATAAAAATTACTGAAGATAAGTCTGAGTAAACACGATTTGTTTGGATCGATACGGATTGGTCACACAAGTGTTGCTACAAGGACGTGGCACAATTAGTTTATCAGTGGGGAAAGCGAGTCCCCACTGATAGACATCTCAATTATTCACAACACAATTGTGGATAACTTGGATATTTTTTGTGGATATTGTGGAAAAGCATTTGAGATGTTAATAAATATATAATTGTCTTGTGAATAACTTTGTGGAAAAAGTGAATAATTCATGCAATCGAATGATTGGTCAAGAGGTTTCACTTACTTCCGGTACTTTTTTGACAGGTCTCCGCAAAATCCATCTATTATTCCAGTTCACTCCATTCCTCCAATAAGGTTTCAATTTTTGCTTTGGCTTTTTCAATTTCCTTATTTAGTTCAGCCACTTTTGTATGGTCGCTATAGATTTCCGGATGAAGGAATTGCTGTTCCTTCTCGGCAATTTCCATCTCCAGTGATTCAATTAATGTTTCAATTTCTTCAATCCGACGTTTCTTTTGTCGTTCCACTTTCTTTAGTTCTTTTTCTTGTTCATAACGGGTTTTTGCATCCAAATCGGAAGCCGGTTCTTGCGTTTGGTTGTGCTCGCTCTCTTCTGATAATTTTTGAATCTCCATCATTTCTTCCTTTTTCTCTATATAATAATCATAGTCACCCAAATACTCGGTCACACCGTCAGTAGAGAGTTCAAAAACTTTTGTTGCAATTCGGTTAATAAAATAACGGTCATGAGAAACAAACAAGATCGTACCGGGAAAATCAACAAGAGCATTTTCCAAAATTTCTTTACTGTCTAAATCGAGATGATTTGTTGGTTCATCTAAAATTAAAAAATTTGCATTTAACATCATTAGTTTAGCCAATGACAACCTTGCTTTTTCACCACCGCTCAAAGTTGAGACTGTTTTTAAAACATCATCACCGGAGAACAAAAAATTGCCAAGAATGGTTCGGATTTCTTTTTCCGTTTTTGTCGGATATTCATCCCAAAGTTCATTTAATACTCGCTTATTTGATGTTAAGTTTGCTTGTTCTTGATCATAGTAAGCAATGGTTACATTCGCTCCAAAATGGATGTTTCCGGAAAGAGCCTGGAGTTGGCCGACAATTGTCTTCAGTAGAGTAGATTTGCCGACACCATTTGGGCCAAGCAACGCAATGCTATCTCCTCTTTGAATTCGAAAGTGGATATTTTTTGATATTTGATTGGCTCCATAACCAATGGCCAAATCAACCACATTAAGAACTTCATTGCCACTTTGCCGCTCAATTTGAAAGGAAAAATTAGCAGATTTATCGTCTCTGTGCGGTTTATCAATCATTTGCATTCGTTCCAGTGCTTTACGCCTGCTTTGTGCCCGTTTTGTTGTTGATGCACGGGTCAGATTCTTGGCAATAAATTCTTTCATTCTTGCTATCTCATCTTGTTGTTTTTCATACATTTTCAAGTCACGTTCATAATTCTCTGCTTTTTGGACTAAGTATTGACTGTAGTTACCGACATATTTTGTTAAAGTAGTCTGAGCGCATTCATAAACTTGGTTTACAAGCTTATCAAGAAAATAGCGATCATGGGAAACAATAAGAATGGCTCCATCATAAGATTGCAAATATTGTTCTAACCATGTCAATGTATCGATATCTAGGTGGTTCGTCGGCTCGTCCAAAATTAAAATGTCCGGCTTTGATAAGAGCAATTTTCCTAAAGCCAGGCGAGTTTTTTGTCCGCCGCTTAAATTGGATATTTTTGTCTCTTGATAATTGAAAGTGGAAAAATTAAGCCCGTGTAATACGGAACGAATATCTGCTTCATATTGATATCCGCCCAGTTCTTTAAATTCATGCTGTAAATAATCATATTCGGACAAAATTTGCTTGTATTTGCCTTCATCTGTATAAGTTTCTTCCTTTGCCATTTCCTGCTCAAGATTACGTAACCTTTTTTCCATGCTACGTAAATCTTCAAAGACAGTCAGCATTTCATCCCAGATAGTTCTGTCTGAAACGAGACCGGTATGTTGATCTAAAAAGCCAATTGTTACTTCTTTTGGCTTAATAATTTCTCCGGAGTCATAAGCAAGTTCACCGGCAATTATTTTCAGCAAGGTTGATTTGCCTGATCCGTTTCTACCAACAAGGGCAATTCGGTCTCTTGTATGAATTTCTAATTTAATATTCGAAAGGACAAGATCTGCCCCGTAATATTTATTTAGTTGATTTACTTGTAGTAAAATCATGATTTGCACCTCAACATTTCACAATAAAAATGGTCCTTTACCTGGAAATATAACAGCTTTGACTCTGTTTGCCTTTTAAAAGAATGAATGACTGACTAATTATTTTCAGAGTGAAGCGAATGGGAACATGCTGTTTTTGATTACAAAATAATCGATTCCTTCCTCTACCATAACATATCCAGTCGCTTTTCGATCCATCATTTCCGACATTTAAAGGAGATCCTGTAAATGTCATGTCAACAAGTCTATATAAAAATAGTACATGAAGGGGAGGAAAAATGGCAAATGGAGATTAAATGAAACTACCTACAAGACAGATGAAAAAAAATAGTGTATCATAGTAGGTGAATATGTTAACAAAAATAAGAATTGAGGAAGTGTACATGTTTATTTGTAATGTAAGCGTTCACAGTGTGCTTTGTATGCCTTATAAAAGAATTACTTCTATAGGGCAATGAAAGATATTATAATAGAAAAATAATAATTTTTCAGCATTGGAGGATTTTGACATGGAAACAGATCAGCTAAAAATTCCTAAAGCCACCGCTAAGAGATTGCCATTATATTATCGTTTTATTCAAAATTTGTACCAGTCAGGAAAACAAAGAGTTTCTTCTGCTGAGTTAAGTGAAGCGGTTAAGGTCGATTCGGCAACGATTAGAAGGGATTTTTCTTATTTCGGCGCGTTAGGTAAAAAAGGGTATGGATATAATGTTCAGTATTTGTTATCCTTTTTCAGAAAAATATTGAACCAGGATGAAATAACAAAGGTAGCCTTAATCGGTGTAGGTAATTTAGGTACAGCTCTACTAAAATATAATTTCACTAAAAACAATAATACTAAAATTGTCTGTGCCTTTGATGCAAACCAAGAAAAGGTCGATCAAAAATTTGGTGATATTACTGTTTACCCAATGGATTCACTGGAACAAATATTGTCAACTGAAGAGATTCAGGTTGTTATTCTGACCGTCCCGGCTCCTGTTGCCCAATTGGTTACTGATCGTTTAGCAAAAACAGGAATAAAAGGAATTTTAAATTTCACGCCAGCTCGATTAACTGTTCCGTCAAATATTCGTGTTCACCATATTGATTTAGCTGTTGAATTACAATCTTTTGTTTATTTAATTAAACATTACTCAAATGAGGAAGTAGTGGTTGGAGATTAATTTTTTAAAGTAGGGAAATGGTAGGTAACACTAAAAATTTATCTTCAAAACAACACCATATTTTGTATTGCAATAATTATGATTCATACGATATGATAGGAAAAAAGTTTTTGTAAAATCTTTTTTGGGTGACAATGAATGAATTTGAATGAGGTTGCTGGGGGAGAGGGAGAAACATGACAATCGGTCCGGGTAGTTTAATTCTCATATTAATCATGGCATTATTAATTTTTGGTCCGAAAAAGTTACCGCAACTCGGTCGTGCGGCAGGAGATACACTAAGGGAATTTAAAAATGCCACAAAGGGTCTTGCTGATGAAAATAATGGGAAGAGAAAAGATCAAGAAGGCAAGTAGGGAGAGAAGAGATGGAGAAAAACGAATTGACTGTAATTGAGCATTTCGTTGAATTAAGGAGACGGTTGGTTTTTATCGTTGTCTTCTTTCTTTTGGCAATGATCGGTTCGTTTTTTTTGGCAGAGCCGTTGATCATATATTTGCAACAAACTGATGAAGCGGCCAGTTTGGAACTGAACGCCTTCCGCTTAACTGACCCGCTAAAGATTTATATGCAAATCGCTTTTATCATTGCTTGTGTAATAACTTCACCTTTTGTTTTGTATCAGTTATGGGCTTTTATTTCACCGGGTTTATATGAAAAGGAAAAAAAAATAACCTTAGCCTATATACCTGTTTCGGTATTTTTGTTTTTATCAGGTATTTCGTTTTCATATTTTGTATTATTTCCGTTTATTGTTCGCTTTATGAAACAGTTAGGGGACCGAATGGAAATCAATCAAGTCATTGGGATCAATGAATATTTCCATTTTTTGTTACAAATTACGTTGCCTTTTGGTTTGTTATTCCAATTGCCGGTGATTATATTATTTTTAACAAGGCTTGGAATAATTACACCTGACTTTTTGTCTAGGGTGCGAAAATATGCGTACTTTATCTTGCTAGTCATCGCGGCACTGATTACACCGCCGGATATTCTCTCGCATATGATGGTCACTTTACCATTAATATTGCTTTATGAAGTTAGTATTTGGATTTCGAAGCTGGTGTATCGGAAAAAAATGAAGGAAGAAGAAGGGCTTGCTGTTTAAAAGATAAGAATTTTCCATTGTTTATTTTATCCATTTAAAAAATATAAAATTCCGGTAACGAAGCAACTTGAAGTGGCGGATAGGTTATGGCATAAGGAGCTTGCTTAAAAGGTATAATGGAAACCGGAGTAATTCCCTTGTTATCGGTGAGTACCGCGTTTCGGGTCGAATAAAGCTCGGGACGCCCGAGTTTTATTTAGATAAGGACTATGTTAGAAAGGGCATATGCATAATGAAAATGATCATTTTTATTTGCGATTGTTAATTTTTATATCGTATTGCCTTTTTGAAATAGTCCTTTCTCTTTTATGGAAAAATTTGTATAAGGTATTTTGGTTGTGACATACTAATTTTGATTGAATGGTTCATATTTGCTGCATTTGCAAGAAAAATTGACTCATTACTACATAAGTATTCATTAATGTATGTGCCAAAATTGGAATGATAATTCGGTCGGTTTTTACATATAAATAACTGAATGTGAATCCAATGGCACAATAGAGTAATAAATGTTCAAATTCCATGTGAGCGGCAGAAAAAAGAATGGAACTGATTAAGGCTGCAAGAAAGAAATTTGTTTTTTTGTATAAAGATCCAAAAATAATTTTACGAAAGATGATTTCTTCCAAAATCGGACCAATTATCGAAGTAACGAAAATCATAATCGGTGCAACATTGATTAAATTCAGGATATTTTCTGTGTTTTCCGAACCAACATCCACACCTAATAGCGTCTCAATCATGATAGCAATTCTTTGTGCAATCAGGGCAAGTAGTACACCATAAACAGACCAGCCAAGTACAAACGGTATTGAGCGGAGGTTCCGGTTTCGCACTGTAATTTCATCTTTTAAATAATAAAGGGTGATCAATAAGGTTACAAAAAAACTAAATACCGTCCAAATAGAAACGGAAAGTAGCCAATATTTATTTCCGGCAAAACCAAAACTTTGGAAAATGCCGAATAGAATCGATGCCCCGATGTTTAAAAATAACTGCATCGCTACATAAGTAAGGATAATCAGTTTATATTCTCGTTTCAAAAAATTCACCTCACTGGCTATTTTATCAAAAAATTGCAAAGGAAGCTATTTCCCTATTGAGTAGGACAAGATAATTTCGGTAAAAAAATGTTAAAATTTTATAGTTGACACTTGCAAAAAACAAATCAATTCATTATTATAATAATTGGAATTAGCACTCAAGGACAATGAGTGCTAACAACATTGAAAATATATGAGGAGGTTGTTTAATGTGTTAAAGCCACTTGGAGATCGCGTAGTTATTGAACTTGTAGAAACTGAAGAAAAAACAGCTAGCGGCATCGTTCTGCCGGATACTGCAAAAGAAAAACCACAAGAAGGTAAAGTTGTAGCTGTAGGAACCGGCCGTGTTCTTGATAGCGGTGAACGGGTTGCACTTGAAGTAAATGTCGGCGATCGGATCATCTTCTCAAAATATGCTGGTACTGAAGTCAAATATGACGGAAAAGAATACTTAGTTTTACGTGAAAGTGACATATTAGCTGTTGTAGAATAATAACATTTTACAATTGATAATAAAAATATGATAGGAGGATTTGACGAGAATGGCAAAACAAATCGTATTCAGTGAAGAAGCTCGACGTAGTATGTTGCGCGGTGTAGATAAATTAGCAGATGCTGTCAAAGTTACATTAGGACCAAAAGGACGTAATGTGGTATTAGAGAAAAAATTTGGTTCACCACTAATTACAAATGATGGTGTCACAATCGCAAAAGAAATCGAATTGGAAGATCCATTTGAAAATATGGGTGCGAAACTTGTTGCAGAAGTTGCCAGCAAAACAAATGATGTTGCCGGGGACGGTACGACAACTGCAACGGTTCTTGCCCAAGCAATCATTCGTGAAGGATTGAAAAACGTTACTGCCGGTGCAAATCCAATGGGCATCCGTAAAGGGATTGAAAAAGCAGTAGCAGTAGCCGTTGAAGAATTAAAAGGAATTTCTAAACCTGTAGAAAGCAAAGAAGCAATCGCGCAAGTCGGAACCATTTCTGCAGGTGATGAAGAAGTAGGTCAATTAATCGCAGAAGCAATGGAACGCGTTGGTAAAGACGGTGTTATTACCATTGAAGAATCAAAAGGTTTCAATACTGAACTAGATGTTGTCGAAGGTATGCAATTTGACCGTGGTTATGTTTCTGCATATATGGTAACAGACCAAGATAAAATGGAAGCTGTTTTAGAAAATCCATATATTTTAATCACAGATAAGAAAATCTCTAATATTCAAGAAATCCTTCCATTATTGGAACAAGTATTGCAACAATCGAAGCCATTATTGATTATTGCTGAAGATGTTGAAGGGGAAGCTCTTGCAACTCTTGTTGTAAACAAACTTCGCGGTACATTCAATGTTGCAGCAGTAAAAGCACCTGGATTTGGTGACCGTCGTAAAGCTATGCTTGAAGACATTGCAATTTTAACCGGTGGTGAGGTTATCACAGAAGACCTAGGTCTTGAATTAAAATCTGCTTCCGTTGCTCAATTAGGTCGTGCCGGTAAAGTTGTTATAACAAAAGATAACACAACAATCGTTGAAGGTGCCGGCGAATCCAGCAAAATTAGTGCTCGTGTAAATCAAATTAAAGCACAATTAGAAGAAACGACTTCTGAATTCGATAAAGAAAAATTACAAGAACGTTTGGCTAAACTTGCCGGCGGGGTTGCAGTCATCAAAGTTGGTGCTGCTACAGAAACAGAATTAAAAGAACGGAAACTTCGCATTGAAGACGCCCTAAACGCTACTCGTGCTGCCGTTGAGGAAGGTATTGTATCCGGTGGTGGTACAGCACTTGTGAACGTATATAACAAAGTGGCAGCCATTGAAGCAGAAGGCGATGTGGCAACCGGTGTGAAAATTGTTCTTCGTGCCTTAGAAGAACCGGTACGTCAAATTGCTGAAAACGCCGGTTTAGAAGGTTCGGTTATTGTGGAACGCTTGAAAACTGAAAAATCTGGCGTAGGTTTCAACGCTGCTACAAACGAATGGGTAAACATGACCGAGGCCGGTATTGTTGACCCGACAAAAGTTACTCGTTCAGCCCTTCAAAACGCAGCTTCTGTTGCAGCTATGTTCTTAACAACTGAAGCCGTCGTTGCTGACATTCCGGAAGAAAACAAAGGCGGCGGCGCTCCAATGCCAGACATGGGCGGCATGATGTAATCTAATTGCCCCTTCCTTTTTGAAAAGAGATTGTTATAACAGCAAAACCACTCCTATTAATTGTTGGGAGTGGTTTTTTTGCTAATTAGGAAAGTATAACTTTTTTAATTTCTACTTTCCTAACTCATAAGTTCAACTACGGCTCTGCTCTTCTGCTCTCGCCTAAAAGCTCGGACGCCCGAGTTTACTTTATAGTATAAGAAAGTATAAAAATACAAGCAATTAACTTGGGATTAGTTTTATTGTCTAGCTACGAGCGCCAGCGACTAGCAAACTTCACTCCCCTCCACTACGATAAGTCAACATCGGCTCGTCCCTCGCCGTGTTTCCTTTATCTCATTGCGGGGCGCTCCAGTTTGTACGTCGCTAAGCGGGCGCTCTGCGCTTTTCTTATATGATCATTTCTGTTATTCTCCAAAATCCGTCCATTATTTTTTCCCCATTCACATTTCTTTATAGTTAATCCACGCTACCATTTATGTTGATTTCTTAAAAATATTTACCTAGTTTTAAGTAATTGAATTGGACGTTAAATAGTATGAAGATTTTGTAAATGTCATCTTTTTTAGTGAAAATTATGCTTTAATGAAGATGTAAATTTGAAAGGAGGTTATTTATGAGCCAAGTAGAGTTAATCAATATCTCTAAATCCTATCATAAACAGAAAGATGTATTAAAAGGAATTAATCTATCGATAGAAGAAGGTGAATTTTTTGTTCTTGTTGGTCCTTCCGGGTCAGGGAAGAGTACGTTACTCCGGATGATCGCGGGACTTGAAGAAATTTCGGGCGGTATCTTAAAAATAAACGGAAACACAGTGAACCATCTTCCGCCAAAGGATCGAAATTTATCAATGGTCTTCCAAAATTATGCACTGTATCCTCATTTAACGGTTGAACAAAATATTCTTTTTGGATTAAAAGCTAGGAAGATTGATAAACAGGAACAACAAAAAAGACTCAAGGAAGCAGCAGAAATGTTAGGATTGACGGAACTGCTAAACCGTAAACCTAGGGAACTATCAGGCGGTCAAAGGCAAAGGGTAGCATTGGGACGTTCTGTTGTCAGTCATGCACCGCTTTGTTTAATGGATGAGCCTTTATCAAATTTAGATGCAAAACTAAGAGCGAATATGCGGGTACAAATACGAAGACTGCAAAAGCGTTTAGGACTAACAATGATCTATGTAACCCATGATCAAGTCGAAGCCATGACAATGGGGGATCGAATCATGGTTCTCAATGGTGGGGAAATTCAGCAAGTAGGAAAACCGATTACCCTTTACAATGAACCGGAAAACCTATTCGTAGCCTCCTTCATTGGTTCGCCAAAGATGAATGTGGGAGATGCTGTCTTTTCAGAAGACCGAAAACAGTTAATCATTGAAAATCAATTGCATATCACTGTAAATCCATCATCCATAATGGATTTTTCAAAAAATCGTAATATAAAAGTGGGTATTCGTCCGGAACATCTTCTGTCTGGTAAGTCAACAGGCGAAAGGAATATCTATTTTGAAGTAGTAAATGTTGAGCAATTAGGAAATGAAACTTCTATTGCATTTGTTGTGGGGAAAGAGCTGTGGACGGCAAAATGGCCGGGTCAATGGCCGGTCAAATTTGGTCAGAAAGTACCTGTGCAAATATTACCTGAACATCTATTCTTCTTTGATGCTGAAACAGGCGAGCGCATAAAATCTGCAGAACTTAGAAAAAGACAAGAGGTAATAACGATATGAGTATGAATCCGACACTTGAAACGAATGAAACGTATATGTATCAATTTGAACGTGTAAAAAAGAGTGCCCGGATGAAAAGTTTTATCAAAGGTATGTTGTTTTTATTCCCGTCCATTCTATTATTTAGTGTTTTCGTTTTTTACCCTATGTTTAAAACGATCTATTTGAGCTTTTATCTGACGGATGCAAAAGGTTCAACCACGGTTTTTGTAGGTTTGGAAAATTACCTAAATATGTTTACGAATCCAATTTTTCTTCAAAGTATAAAAAATACGTTTTTATTTGTTTTCTATACCGTACCTCCGACAGTTTTGATTAGTTTGTTTTTAGCCATCCTTGCTAATGAGAATCTAAGAGGGATCGGCCTTTTCCGGACGATTTACTCGTCAACAATCGGTATTTCAGTTGCGGCAGCGTCTGTATTTTGGCTTTATTTATTTAATCCAACAATGGGGCTGCTAAACAAATTTCTTGAAGCTTTTGGAGGAGAACCGGTTGGATGGTTAACGGATCCGGCCTGGGCACTTCTTTCTGTATCAGTGACAACTATATGGATGAATATCGGTTTTACATTTTTAATCTTGCTTGGTGGTTTACAGTCAATTGATCGCTCTTTATATGAAAGTGCAGAAGTTGAAGGTTCGGGTTATTTTTATAAGCTTAGGAGAATTACAATTCCAATGCTGTCACCAACTTTGTTTTTTGTGATTACGGTATCTATGATTAATAGCTTTCAAACTTTTGGTCAAATAGATATCTTAACGCAAGGTGGGCCAGCAAATGAAACAAGTTTAATTGTGTATTCCATTTATCGAGAAGCTTTTGTCAATTATCAGTTTGGCTCAGCCAGTGCACAAGCGGTCGTATTATTTATTCTTATTCTCGTCATGACGGTCATCCAATTTAAGCTGGGGGAAAGGAGAGTTCATTATCAATGATTCTTTCAACAGGGCAAAAACTCTTATTTTATGTATTGCTAATTATTTCAGCACTCCTCCTTGCAGGTCCAGCTATCATGGCAATTGTGATGAGTTTTATGACAAACCAGGATATTTTAACAGGAAGCCTGCCAACCAAGTTTACAATTGAAAACTATATCGCGGCCTTTAATGGGTTTCCATTAACCGAATATTTATTTAATAGTTTTATTGTTTCGTTTGTCATTATGCTTGGCCAGTTGATTTTATCATCTTTAGCGGCTTATGCATTTGTTTTCATCGAGTTTAAAGGGAGGGACCTTCTATTCTATCTCTTTATAGCAACAATGATGGTTCCTTTTGAAGCATCAATTATTCCCAATTTCCATTTAATCCGTGATTTAGACTGGATTGATACATATCCGGGGTTGACGATACCGTTTTTTGCGACAGCGTTCGGTACCTTCTTGCTCCGGCAAAATTTTAAAGGAATACCAAAAGAATTACGTGAAGCCAGTCAGATTATTGGTATGGGAGATTTCAAGTTCTTCTTGACAGTTGTGTTACCTGTTTCACGAACCAGTTTGGTCACCTTAGGGATTTACGGTTTTTTGACCGCTTGGAATATGTATTTATGGCCGTTATTGGCAACAACAAATGACACCGTACGTACGGTTCAAATTGGATTGAAGCAATTACAAACACAGGAACAATTAAATGAATGGGGAGTAATTATGGCCGGTGCCGTTATCGTTATTATTCCTACGTTAATCCTGCTGTTTTTAGGTCAGAAAAAATTACAAAAGGGTTTAACTGAAGGGGCTGTCAAGTAAGATTCCCAATTGAAAAGAATCGAGTGATCAGGAGGAGTAGAATATATGAAAAAACTGATTATGATTTTTAGTCTAGGTATACTATTTTTACTGAGCGCCTGCGCTGGAGGAAATTCCGCTTCTGGAAACAGTTCGCAAAGTACCGGAAATACAAATAATGAAGCTGGAGCTAAAGATGGAAAACAAGTTGTTACATTCTGGCATTCTATGGGCGGTGCCGGTCAAGAAACATTAAACAGCATTGTTGAGGATTTCAATAATTCTCAAGATAAGATCCAGGTAAATGCCGAATATCAGGGGACATATGATGAATCACTGACAAAATTTAATGCTGTTGCAGGAACAGACAGTGCGCCAACGATGATTCAAACATTTGAAATTGGTACGATGTCAATGATAAACAGTGGCAATATTATTCCAATCCAGGAATTTGTTGATAAGGACGGATATGATATGAGCGGCTTGGAGGAGAATATTACCAACTATTATTCTTTAGATGGAAAATTTTATTCGATGCCGTTTAACTCCTCTACTCCAGTCATGTACTATAATAAAGATGCCTTTAAAAAAGCAGGTTTAGATCCGGAAAAAGCACCGGAAACATTTGAAGAAGTGGAAGAAGCATCGAAAGCAATTGTTAAATCCAATCCGAATATGAAAGGATTTGCTTTGCAGGCTTATGGTTGGTTATGGGAACAACTGCTTGCTAATCAAGGAGCATTATTATTAAATAATGATAATGGTCGTACCGATACACCAACGAAAATTGGTTGGACAGAAAAAGAAGGCAAATCCATTTTCGAATGGGTAAAGCGTATGGTCGACGATGGTACGTTTGCCAACTATGGTACAAACGGGGATAACATGGTTGCCGGTTTCTTAGCCGGTGATGTAGCGATGTTCTTACAATCTTCAGCAAGTGCAAGAGATGTTATTGATAATGCACCGTTTGAAGTAGGTATTGCTTTCCTTCCGTATCCCGAGGATCAGGAACGACAAGGTGTGGTCATTGGCGGTGCCAGTCTTTGGATGATTGATGGTAAACCGAAAGAAGAATCGAAAGCTGCTTGGGAATTTATGAAATATTTACAAACACCGGAAGTTC
This sequence comes from Caldibacillus sp. 210928-DFI.2.18, assembly GCF_020554505.1. Classification (NCBI taxonomy): domain Bacteria; kingdom Bacillati; phylum Bacillota; class Bacilli; order Caryophanales; family Bacillaceae; genus Caldibacillus; species Caldibacillus sp. 210928-DFI.2.18. Next base: position 29,274 of record NZ_JAJCHL010000019.1, on the reverse strand, counting down.
AAGCAAAATGGCATGTCGGGACAGGTTACTTTGCTGTGAACCCTGCTGCCTATGAAGAAGAGGTTGTGAAAGAAGCTTGGGCAGAAAAACCACAACTGCAAGTAACAGTTCAACAGCTGCAATCGACAAAATCCTCCTATGCGACTCAAGGGGCGTTAATGGACATGCTTCCACAAGGACGCAAAATTATGGAAACAGCGCTTGAAACGGTTTATAATGGTGGAGAAGTAGACCAAGCATATAAAACAGCCGTACAACAATTTAATGATGCAATTGAACAAGCAAATAAAGCCAGAAAAAAATAAAGAAATTTTTACTGAAGAGGTTCAAGAGAGAAAGTATGGTTCCCCATGCTTTTTCTCCTTTTTCATAAAGAAAGGAAGAATTCCGATGACAAAGATCTATGGACATCGAGGAGCAAAAGGAATATATCCGGAAAATACCTGCCTGAGTTTTATGAAGGCAATTGAATTCGGTGTTGACGGAATTGAACTGGATGTTCATTTAACAAAAGATGGTGAAGTTGTAGTCATTCATGATGAAACATTGGACCGCACAACAAGTGGAACCGGCTGGATTAAAGATTTAACATTAGCTGAGATAAAAAAGGTCAGTGCCGGAAGTCGTTATGCACATTTGCCGGATTATGATGCAACTTGGGATAAGGAAAAGGTTCCTACATTAAAGGAAGTGTTGCAATTACTGGCCCCGTATCCGGTCGAATTGAATATTGAACTGAAAACAGATATGGTAGCTTATCACCATATTGAAGAAAAGGTTCATAATCTTGTTGAACAATATGGAAAAGGAAGGAAAGTCGTTTATTCATCTTTTCACTTGCCCACGATTTTGCGTATGAGAGAAATAAATTCGAAAGCAAATATTGCTTGGTTATTAAATGAAGGAATCTCTCTTCCTGAAGACTTTATGAAGACATTTCATTTGGAAGCCTTACATTTGAACAAACATGTGGTATTGTCAAAGCCACAAGTATTTAGGCGAATATTTCGAGCCATTGATCGGCTCCATGTCGATCTTCCCAAAGAAGTGAAACATTATGTGAAAAACAGAATCCATGACTGCAATACAAATTTACTGGAAAATCTCTCTGACAAAATCCGTGTCTGGACGGTCAATGCGCCAAATGAAATTAGTCAACTCTTAAAATTACAAGTAAATACCATTATGACTGATTTCCCCAGCAGAGCGATAGCGATAAAGAAAGAACAACAAACGCATGTATAGCTTTTTTTAAAAAGATGTTTAAAACATATTGGAAACTTATTATCTGTTACCTTTAAACAGATATGTAAATGACAACGATAAGATATGAAAGTCAAAGGATTCCATCATGGATGAAAATATTATTCATAGAATTAATTGTGATTTGATATCCATAAAGTATACAATTGGAAACCAAGAATGCTGAAACCTTATTCTTGGTTTCCTTTCCCTACCACTTATAAACTTTGCAGGAAAATACTCGAGTAAAAATTCAATTTTCCGCTCAATTTCCAACAATATCTTTCTTCCATGTCATTGACAAAACTCGTCATAATTGTTAAGATAGTGACCACTTGGTCATGGATTACATGCTAGGTGATGGTTAAATACATGAATAGAAAAAAACCGATTATGAAAAAGGCTATTGAATTATTCGCAAATCAAGGAATCGAGGCAACAGCGGTTCAGCAATTCACAGATGCTTGCGGTATTTCAAAAGGAGCCTTTTATTTGGTGTTTAAATCGAAAACGGACCTAATATTATCAATCGTTGATGAGTTTGGGAAACGATTTTTATTAGAACTTGACCAATTAGTCAAGCCAGAACAAGAAGCACAGCAAAAATTATTGCAGTTCTACCTGATATTTTGCGAGGAAATTTTTAGAAATTTTGAACGCGATGAAAAATATACTGAGGTACTTAGATCAAAATTAGGAAACATCTCCCTTCCTCAAGTTATCACAAAAAAGCGAGGATGATTCTAATCGCATGCTCAACGATTATTCCCAAAATCGTGTTTGATAATGATAGAATACTTTTAAGTAAAACGAATTTGAAAGATAGAGAGGAAATGTTATATGAAGTTATTATTAAAATATCTTAAACCTTTCACTCTAACCATATTGATTTGTATTGCGTTTCTTTTTGTGCAAGCAATTTCGGAATTACAATTGCCAAATTTTATGAGTGATATGGTAAATAATGGCATTCAAACGGGTGGAATTGAAGAGGGAGCTCCGGATGCCATCAGTGAAGAAGGAATGAATTTAATCCAGTTGCTTATGGATAAAGACAGTCAATCCATTATGAATGATAGTTATACATTAATCGAAGCGGGGAGTTCAAAAGCTGATCAGTATAAAAGTGACTATCCGGCTGTAAAAGATAAGAATATTTATGTCTTAACGGAAACGGATCAAGACAAATTAGCCCAAACTGGTAAAGCCTATACACAAGCCACTTATGCTTTGACACTTAGTTTAGAGGATATGGCGGGTGAAATCAATGCGGCACAAGGCAATACTAATAGCAATAAAAATGCGAATTTATCCGATGTTGATACGAGTAAAATCTATGAAATGCTTCCTTACTTAACTCAACTTCAGCAAGCAGGGAAATTAGACAAATATATTTCTTTAGCTGCCGAAGATGATTCTATGGCAGCCGGACAAGTTTCCACCACCTTTACAAGAATTTTTTATAAAGAATTGGGTGTAAATTTAGAACAAATTCAAAACCATTATATTATTATAAAAGGGTTGCAAATGCTTGGCTTGGCTCTGCTTAGTGTTGTCGCTTCCATCGTGGTTGGTTGGTTTGCGACCAAGGTTGCGACAACTGCTTCCAAAAATCTGCGCAAGGATGTATTCAAAAAAGTTATGTCTTTTTCAAGTGCAGAATATGATAAGTTTTCGCAAGCTTCCTTAATAACAAGAAGTACGAATGATATACAACAAATTCAAGTCTTAATTTTAATGGGTATTCGGATGATTTGCTATGCCCCGATTATCGGGATTGGCGGAATCGTGATGGCGCTTCGGACGACTGTGTCGATAAGTTGGACGATTGCCGTTGCCGTAGCTGCCTTGTTAATACTCATGATAGCCATTCTCTCAATTGCGATGCCGAAGTTTAAAATGTTACAAACTTTAATCGATAAAGTGAACTTGGTCAGCCGGGAAAATCTTGCCGGTATGATGGTTATTCGTACATTTGGTAATGAGCAGTTTGAGGAAAAACGTTTTGAGAAAGCAAATGATCACTTACGTAAAACCAATCGATTTATTCAAAGAACGATGTCATTTTTGATGCCTGCAATGATGTTGATTATGAACTTGGTTAGTTTGTTAATTGTGTGGGTTGGTGGAAAAGCGATTGCTGATTCCACTTTGGAAATTGGCGATATGATGGCTTTTATTCAATACGCCATGCAAATTATTATTGCTTTCCTAATGATTTCCGTCATTTTTATCTTAGTACCAAGAGCATTAGTTTCAGCAAAACGTGTTCAGGAAGTATTGGATACAGAATTAATCGTTACTGATAGCGATGAGGTCCAACATTTATCGAATCCAAAAGGTAAAATAGAATTTGACCATGTGTCATTTCGGTATCCTGATGCAGAAGAAAGTATTTTAGTAAATATATCTTTTGTTGCCAAACCAGGGGAAACAACAGCATTTATCGGCTCTACCGGATCGGGGAAATCAACATTAATCAATTTAATACCGCGATTTTATGATGTCACTGAGGGCAGAATTACGTTTGATGGTATTGATATTCGCAATCTGCCGCAAAAGGAATTACGCGATCATATTGGCTATGTGCCACAAAAAGGCTTCCTATTTTCAGGGGATATCGCATCAAATATCCAATACGGAAATTCGGAAGCTACCGAAGAAGAAATTTGGAAGGCCATTGAGGTGGCACAAGGGAAAGACTTTGTTGAAGAATTTGAAGAAGGGATTCATACTGCTATTTCGCAAGGTGGAACAAATGTCAGCGGCGGGCAAAGACAACGTTTATCAATCGCTCGTGCATTAATTAAAAAGCCTCCTGTTTATATTTTTGATGACAGTTTTTCAGCACTCGACTTAAAGACTGATGCAGCATTGAGAAAAGCATTGGATCAATACACACATGACTCAACCGTTTTAATTGTTGCTCAGCGGGTTAGCACGATTATTAATGCCGATCAAATAATTGTCCTTGATAAAGGCAAAATCGTAGGGAAAGGAACCCATAAAGAATTGCTGGAGAGCTGTGAAGAATACCGGGAAATTGTAGAATCACAGCTATCGAGGGAGGAATTAGCATGAGTGAAGGAAAACAACCGAGACGCCATCCGGGAAGCCCAATGGGTAGAATGCAGGTTGAAAAAGCAAAGGATTTTAAAGGCAGCTTGAAAAAATTGGCTTCTTATTTAAATCCTTTTAAATGGTATGTGTTTCTTGTTGCAATTTTGGCCATTGCCGGTTCTGTCTTTTCCATTGTCGGACCAAAAATTTTAGCCAAGGCAACAGATGAGTTAGCTGTAGGTATTAAGAATATGATGCTGGGTGCAGATAGTGGAATTAATTTTAATTATATTGGGAAAATCATCCTTCTATTAATCGGGTTGTACGTGTTAAGTGCTGCATTTATGTATATTCAAGGGTACTTTATGTCTAATGTAGCGACAACGGTTTCCTATAATTTACGTAATTCAATTATGCAGAAAATGAACCGACTGCCGTTTAGTTATTTTCAAAAAAATAGCCAAGGGGATGTGCTTTCTCGAATCACAAATGATGTCGATCTACTTGAACAATCCCTTAGTCAAAGCATTACCCAATTTTTGACATCTGTTGCATCGATTGTTGGTGTTTTCATTATGATGCTGACGATCAGCTGGAAGTTAACCTTGATTGCCCTAGGGATGATTCCTGTATCAATGATCCTTATTATCGGTGTTGTGAAATTATCACAAAAGCATTTTAATAACCAACAGAAATATTTGGGTCGCGTCAATGGTCATGTAGAAGAAATGTATGGCGGACATGTGGTCATTAAAGCTTTTAACGGTGAAAATCAAGCAGTACAAGATTTTGAAAAAGAAAATGAAAAATTAGCTTTAAATGCGAGAAAAGCTGAATTTTTATCAGGTTTAATGATGCCGGTCATGGGCTTTGTCGGAAATCTCGGTTATGTTGTTGTATGTATCGTTGGTGCATCGATGGCATCAAACGGGAAAATTACCATTGGGGATATTCAAGCTTTTATCCAATATGTCCGTAATTTTACTCAACCCATCACCCAGTTGTCAAATATTTCCAACCAATTTCAAAGAATGGTAGCCGCAGCAGAACGGATCTTTGAATTTTTAAATGAAGAAGAGGAAAAAGATGAAAATGTAAAATATAAGGTGAAAGATTTACCCATACAGGGGAATATTCGTTTTGAACATGTGAAATTCGGTTATTATCCGGAACAAGTGGTTATTAAAGATTTTACCGCTGAAATTAAAGCCGGTCAGAAAGTAGCCATTGTCGGACCAACCGGAGCGGGAAAAACAACAATGGTTAAATTACTTATGAGGTTTTATGATATCAATGAAGGGGCAATTTATATCGATAACTACAATATAAACAATTTCTCCAGACAAGATTTGCGCACGCTTTTCGGAATGGTTTTACAAGATACATGGCTCTATAATGGAACGATTTTGGATAATATCCGCTATGGTAAAATCGATGCTACAGACGAAGAGGTTATGGAAGCGGCAAAAATGGCACAGGTTGACCATTTTGTAAAAACATTACCGAATAGTTATCATATGGAATTGAACGAAGAAACAAGCAATATATCCCAAGGTCAAAAACAATTATTAACGATTGCCAGGGCGATTCTATCTGATCCAAAAATCTTAATTTTGGATGAGGCAACCAGCTCCGTCGATACCCGTACAGAAGTTTTAATTCAAAAAGCAATGGATAAATTAATGGAAGGCAGAACGAGTTTTATTATTGCGCACAGACTCTCCACGATTAAAAATGCGGATTTAATTCTCTGTATGAAAGACGGGGATATTGTCGAACAAGGTACACATGAAGAATTATTGGCAAAAGGCGGGTTTTATGCAAATCTTTATAACAGCCAATTTGATAAGGTTTCATAATCGTTTCACTGACAAATAAAAATTAGAGGTCTCGAACCAATTGCTGCTTGGATTGAGGCCTCTTTTTAACTTTATGTCGAGAAACTTTCATGTCATTCAATGTTTTCATCTACCATTCTGTTTCGAATTTTATTAAGCTGATTTTTTTTCAAATCATAAGGAATCATTTAATTCTTTTTAAATCCCGTATTTCTGCTTCTTGTTCAATGGAACGAAGAGAAAGTTTTTCAAGTATTATTTCTTGACGTTCTTGTCCATCTTTTAAGGATAAAACTTCCCCATGCAGTCTATAAACATCCATGGAAAGAGCATCAAGTTTGGTTTTCATTTCTTCTTGACGATGTCTTATGGCACGAACAATTTCGTTTGTCTCATTTAGTTGTGTCTGCATTAAGTGTTGAGATTCCTTAATATCCTTAATTTCGGATTTCATAGACTTCATTTCGGTTTGCATTGATTGCTGGGAATCTTTAATCCCCATAATATCGGCTTGCATAGACTTAATTTCGACTTGCATTGACTTAATTTCGTTCTGCATGACCTGTTGTGATTCTCTGATACCTTTTAATTCTCCCAAAATTTGTCCCACAATTTGTTCATTCAGTGCAAGTAACTCCTTTAAAAACTTATTATTTGACATCCCCGTATTCTTCAATATCTTCTTCTAAAATCAATTGTTTCACCCTGAAAAGTTTAATAAGTTCTTTCACCTTCTTAGCAGGGTCAGAAGCAAGTTCTTGAAATAATAGAGGATGTTTTTTCAATTCTTTTATGAAGTTGAATTCTTCTTCCGTCAATTCAATTTCATGATCGGCTACCAAGGCTTTCTTCCTCTCATGTTCCTCGCCGGTTAAGTAGGAAATGGAAACATTATATTTAACTGCTAATTTTTGCAAAGTTTCAATGGATGGTTCATTTCTTCCTTGTTCATAATAGCCATAGCCACTTTCGGTCATGCCAAGATAATTCGCTATATCCTTCTGGGTCAATTTATGCTTTTTCCTCAACGTTTTTAGTCTCTCTGATAAGACAGTCATTTGAATTTTCCTCTATTCTTTGTTCATTTATTTACAATTTTATGTTGGCAAAAAAGATAAACCACAACGTTTTATTGTACTAATTATATCTAATAATAAGTTGCTTGTCATCAATTTTTTAAGGAATTTTTTATCTTTGAATCAAGAACACTCACTGACCCAAAAACTTACCAAAAGTTAAAACTAGTACTTGAAAGAAACTAATAGTGAAATTTGGGAAGTGCTCTTTCAGTTGATTGATGCTACCCGATGCGATACCGGTGCGTGAAAACTAAGCAAATAATAGAAACATTGGCAAAATCGGTTATTTATGTTGATTTAATAATTCCAAGGCAAGAGGACCTGGAAAACGATATTTATATATAGAGAATGATGGGTGAAAAGTACATGAATTATGAGGCAGGAGTTTTAGCTTTTCTATAGGCCAAAGGATATTCATGAATGTTGTGACTATTTTGAAGTCCACGTATGACACTTTTTCTAGGACTATGAGCTTATTCCTTTTTTGTTGAAAATCGTTTAATTTATTTTAAGAATTAGTAATTTTAGGGGAGAATATGGTGAGAAAATCATGTTGGTTTTTCCTGATTTTAGCAACAATACTTTTTTTAGTTGGATGTGAGGAAAAACAGACAAAAGGGGAAGATAGTAGCCGTGTTGCTGTAAAGATGCAAGCCAAGCAGAAGGAAAGCAAAAGGAGAAATCAAAAAATAACGGTGATAAAAAGAATCCGACAAATATTAAATTAAGTGGAGAAATAGTCAACGAAAACGGAAAGATTGTCGTTAAAGGGAAAAGAAATTTAATGAAAGGGACATATGTAGAAATTGATTGGCTTGATCGACCTTTTTCCATACGAAATCCGATATGCTTGCTTTGTGAGAAGGGTACTGTTGTTGACAAAAATGGAAATTTTACATTTGAAATACCACAAGATCTACAAGACCATGAATATGTTTTAGTGACGATTGAAGTCGTTCTCGGAGGATTGGGACAGCCGGAAGAGATTGAAGCTGTTTATGGTGAGCATGGAGAGAACTTAAAAGGACCATTTGTCTACAAACATGAAATACTGGAAGAAGAATATCAAAAAATCTTTGCTTCTGTTCTTGTTTCACCGAATGGGAAACAAACCGTGTATCCGATTAAATCACCAAAAAGGGAAGAGGTTCCTGATGATTATGTCAGCACGAAAGTTTGGATTGATACGAAGCTAACGAATGACCATCATTATTTCTATGTAAAAGGGAAATCAAATTTGTTAGAAGGAACACGTTTGAACGCTTTCTATTACTCTTCCAAAGACGCAACACTATCACAAAATTGGATTGGTTTAAGTGCAGAAGTTGTTAGTGACGGTACGTTTTTCTTACAAATTCCATATGATACAATTACAGAAAGTGGATTTATTGTCATTACTTCAAAGCCAAATGATTCACATGTATTGGAAACAAGAATGAAAGAAATTTATGGGGGGGCAATTTGAAAAAATGAGCGGTGATCAGGTGAAACCAAATGAGGAAGGCGGGAATATGATTGAAGTCCTCCTTTATCCGAAACCGCCAATCGTTAAAGCTCCGGAAAAAACAATGCTCACTACAGATGATGAAGAAATAAAAATTCAATTACCTGACGAAATATTATTTGATCATGATAAAAGTGATTTGAAAACTGATGCCCAAAATACATTGAACGAGCTCATTCAATCTTTGGAAACATTGAAAGAAGATACAGTTATTCAAATTAATGGACATACCGACAGTACAGGTGATGACCAATATAATATGACATTATCAGAAAATAGAGCTAAAGCGGTAGAAGCTTATTTGCGACAAAGTGAAAAAGTAAATCATATGCAGATTAGTATACATGGATTCGGTGAAACGAGGCCGATTGCAGCAAATAATACCGAGGAAGGAAAAGCAAAAAATCGCCGCGTAGAAATTGTAATTAATCCAAAATAAAAAGAGAAAGGGGATTCCGGAGGGCCGTATTCAGCGCTGGATTCCCCTTTTTCCTTATATAATATAAAATAAAAGCGTTTTTACAAGGAAAGGGCACATAAGTGATGTGTGCCCTAAATTTGTGGAACTCATTTGAAAAAAGCTTCATTGCGGCATGACACAATGAATCACCTTTAATAGTTATATTTTCGTTTTGTAGCCAAGGTTAGAAATAAAGCCGGGATGGTGCATGCGATCATTCCTAAAAAGGCCGTCTTTGCCGAAACTTCATATAAAAATCCGGCCGGGAAGGTCAGCAAAGCATTAATTAAACTCATGGCAAAAGCAGTATACATACCTTGAGCGGTCGGAATTTGGCTTGTATTCAGTCGTTTCGAGATAAATTGAATCGTGGCGTAGTGAGCATAACCAAAGGAAACCACATGCAAAAGTTGCGAACCAATAAAAACAAATACATTCGGGAAAAGGAAAACGAGAACCCACCGTAAAGTAGAACCAATGGCCGCCCAGATGTACATTGTCGATATTTTCATATTGGCCAGAAACGAATCTGCTTTTGCAAAAAACAAGATTTCTCCTAAAACGGCTACATTTAAAATAAGTCCTATGTAAAAACTATTTATGCCTAAATCCTGTAAATAGATAAATCCATAATTATAATAGGATGTATGTGAGCCTTGTAATAAAACGGAAATAATTAGAATGATAAGAAATTCCTTTGATGTAAAGAGTTTTTTGAAGTTTCCTATACTCGTATTTGAATTTTGTTTTTTCGGTTCTGTTTTCAAAATGAGTGGAGTCGCTTGGAATTGGGAAAAGATAATGAACACGATGCCTGCCAGCATTAACCAATAAATTGCTTTTTCTTGAAATAAGGAAGTCCCAAGCCCGACAACAATTAAAGCAACCGTATAGCCGATTGAGCCAAAGGAACGACTCTTTCCATAATCGAGTTTTTCGTTTGCTAATAAAATGGTGGCACTGCCCTCTACACCGGGCATTAAGTTTGGATAAATAAGACTAAATAAAACGGTAATGAGAAGTAGTACACTATAGGATTCAAAGGGAATATATGAAATCATCAGAACGAGTGAAAGAAGTGCAATCCCTTTCATTACAGTGCTAATGGAAAATCGGTTAGTTGCAACTGGGAACAAAATCAAAGTAGAAAATGATCTTGTCAGTAATCCGGCCCCAATAATAATACTTGCAGCGGATACGGAAAGTCCCTTATCGCCTGTTAGCCAGCCCGTCCAATAAGGCATGAAAATTCCCCATGTAAAGAAAAATGTGAAGTAGTTAAATGAAAGCCAACGTTGATTGTTCATTTTTAAAGTCCTTCCTGCAATCTTTCATCTTATTATTATACCATGTTTTCTGGAAGTATTAAGTAACTGACAAAGACTGTTGAAAAACATGTCAGTAAGGGAATTGAAATGTTTTATCTTGGGACAATTCGACAAGGTTTCTTTTAGAGATTTTTGTCTCATGGATGGTTTCGTCGCCAAAAACAGGTGGATTTCGGGCAAAATTAGTGACGAGAAGGGGCTTCGTCGCCAAAAAAGGGGGTTTCTTGGCTCAAAAAGACGACGAGAAGGGGTCTCGTCGCCAAAAAAGGGGGTTTCCCGGGCAAAAGTGATGACGAGAAGGGGTCTCGTCGCCAAAAAAAGGGATTTCCCGTGCAAAAAAGACGACGAGAAGGGATCTCGTCGCCAAAAAGTGGCATTTTCCGGCTCAAAAAGACGACGAGAAAGGGTTTCGTCGCCAAAAAAGGGAGTTTTCCGCTTCAAAAAGACGACGAGAAGGGATCTCGTCGCCAAAAAAGGGAGTTTCCCGTGCAAAAAAGACGACGAGAAAAGGTCTCGTCGCCAAAAAAGGGGGTTTCCCGGGCAAAAAAGACGACGAGAAAGGGTCTCGTCGCCAAAAAAGGGAGTTTCTTGGCTCAAAAAGACGACGAGAAAGGGTCTCGTCGCCAAAAAAGGGAGTTTTCCGCTTCAAAAAGACGACGAGAAGGTACTTCGTCGCCAAAAAGTGGCGTTTCCCGGGCAAAAGTGATGACGAGAAAGGGTTTCGTCGCCAAAAAGTGGGATTTCTTGGCTCAAAAAGATGACGAGAAAGGGTCTCGTCGCCAAAAAGTGGCATTTTCCGCTTCGTAATGGTAACGAGAAAAGAGTCTTGTCTCCAAAAACAAGTGCAACTCTCCCAAATTTGCGACAAGAAAGGGTTCCTCTGAGACATTTCTTCTATCCAATTCATAAAAACAGGGTATGCGAATTGTGCATACCCTGTTATTCGGCATGTCATAAGGTTATTTACGTAGCTTTGTGATTTCGTCTGCAACAAATTGCACGTTTGTACCAACAATTACTTGTATGCTTGTTGGCCCGACTTCTTTTATGCCCGAAATTCCGGTTGATTTGATTTTTTGTTGGTCTACTTTTCTCATGTCTTTAACTTCAACTCTTAGACGTGTTACACAATTATCAATTGCGACAACATTTGCATCTCCACCTAAACCTTCATAGATAATTTTTGCCATTGTTGCGAACCGATCTTTTCCGGGAGCATTAACTATTTCACCAACTTCATCATCATCTTCGCGGCCAGGTGTTTTTAAGTTGAATTTTACAATTAAGTAGCGGAATAAGAAATAGTAAATAACCGCAAATACAAGTCCCTGTAGCAAGAGCATATAAGGTTGGTTAGCTAAAGGTAGTCGAGAACTTAAGAAAAAGTCAACGAAACCTGCACTGAAACCAAATCCGGCCGTCCAATGGAATGTTGCGGCGATAAATAATGAAACACCTGTTAAAAGTGCGTGTACAACATATAGTGCTGGTGCCAAGAACATAAAGGCAAATTCAATTGGTTCTGTAACACCGGTGAAAAATGCAGCAAATGCGGCTGCAAGTAATAAAGAAGCTGCTTGTTTTTTCTTTTCCGTTTTTGCGGTATGATACATAGCTAGAGCGGCTGCAGGTAAGCCAAACATCATAACAGGGAAGAAACCTGCTTGATACATACCGGTTATCCCTTTTACTCCTTTACCGGACCAGAAATTTCCAATATCATTGATTCCGGCAACGTCAAACCAGAATACAGAGTTTAACGCATGATGCAAACCGGTAGGAATCAATAGGCGGTTAAATAATCCGTACAGGCCGGCACCGGCAGCACCTAGTTTTGCGATTGCTTCACCAAATGCGACGAGTGCTCCGTAAACAGGTGGCCAAACAAAGAATAAGATAACGGAAATAAGAATCATCGAAACTGCTGTCATAATCGGAACCAGTCGCTTGCCGCTGAAGAAAGCCAATGCGTCCGGTAATTTCACATTATGGAAACGGTTATAACATAAAGAAGCAATAATACCTGATAAAATACCAACAAATGCGTTTCCAATTTTTCCAAAAGCAGGATCCACGGCATCTACTTTAATTCCCAGAAACATTGCAACAGTTGCGGTTGACAGCAAAGTAGTTGTGACAAGAAAGGCAACAAGCCCGCTTAGAGCAGCAGAGCCGTCTCGCTCTTTCGACATTCCAAGTGCAACACCTACAGCAAATAATATTGGGATATTATCAATAATGGAACCGCCTGCCTTAATTAGAAAGGCAGCAACCGGACTTTCCGCACCCCAACTGACCGGGTCAATCCAGTAACCAATACCCATTAAAATTGCGGCTGCTGGTAAAACAGCTACAGGTAACATTAATGATTTCCCAAGTCTTTGTAAATACTTCATGACCATTCTAACCATACCTCCATTTTAAGTTTTATTAGTGGCTCCGTTAAAAGTAACAATTGCAAAAGGTTATCAAATATAACACCAAAATATGTGAGTTTATACAGAGCCTGTGAAGAGAAAGAATTGAATTGTTAGCAGCTGGTTCCTTTTTGTTTTGAAAATAATCACCTCCTTTAAGAAACCAACATTTCTTATTGAACTTATTTACGCAATCTCTCAATATGCAATGTAATATAGGCGAGTTCTTCTTCAGACAAGTGAATATTATATTTGTCTGCTACCTCTTTTGCTAAGGCAAGAGCACATTGATAAGAAACTGGTAATTTATTTTTTATCATTACAATCATTTCATCATCCAGTGTGCGTATCTCATATTCCTTTACTCTAGTTAAAGCATAGCGCAAGTGCGTTACTAAACGATGATAGGCTAAGTCATCTTCTTCTACTCGGATTGACAAATGGTTCTTTATGATTTCGACCATATCTTTTATGATTGTTGTTTGATAAATCGTTTCTTTTAAATTTTTACTTTTCGGTTTCATTGTATGGATATGGAGGGCAATGAAACCGGCTTCATCTTCCGGAATGTTAATATGTAATTTTTCGTTTATATAATTTATGGCCCAAAGTCCAATTTCAAATTCCGGCCGGTATAAGATTTTAATTTCATTTAAAAGTTTGTTTCTTAGGTGAATACCCTCAAGTTCCCTTTCGATTGTGAATGAAATGTGATCAGTCAGGATAATGTGGATGTGATCATTTAATTTTGTGCCTAACTGTTTTTCTGCATATGAAATAATTTTTTCAGAGATTAATAGATGTTCTCCCGGAATTCGGCTTAATAGTTGTTGTAATTTTTCTTTATCTTCAATAACAAATAATTTTTCAATTTTATTGGGGTTAACAATATCGTTTTTCTTCTTGTCAAACGCAACTCCTGTTCCAATAGCTACTTTTTCTTCCTCTCCATCCCTAACAATTACGGCATTATTGTTTAATATTTTGGAGATTTTCATCATCATTCACCACCTTACCTGTTTTTATTAGGAAGAGGATTATCCAGTTATGGACATAATAACAGTTTTTCCAATATGGACTGTTTTTTTCACAGTGAATGAAATTAGTTTTTTATGTTCATCATCATTCGTAATAATAATAGGAGAAATGATTGATTTAGCCTGACTGTTGATAAAAGCTAAATCAACGTCCATGAGTGGTTGACCAATGGAAACAGAATCCCCGATTTTTAAAAAAGGATGAAAACCTTCCCCATTTAAGTCAACCGTGTCTAGGCCAACATGAATTAATAATTCTGTCCCATCCTCAGCTTTTAAACCGATTGCGTGTTTTGTAGGTGCAATGAGAATCACTTTCCCATTTATCGGTGCACAAAAATGCCCGTCAGTTGGTACTATGGCAATTCCATCTCCCATTAATTTGTCACAAAATACAGGGTCGGGAACAAAGGATAGAGGAATTACTTCCCCGTTGACCGGGGCATAAATTGAAAGATCTCGCTTTTTCTTAAAAAAACTGAGCATACGTATTTCTCCTTTATTAAAAAATAAAAAAGGCATGGTGGTAAAGTGGTAGAATACTACCCTTTTGTTACCACCATGCCTGATCGAATCAGTAACATGTGATCTGATATACAATTTATTTATCTCTATCATACTATTAGTTTGAAAAAATGGCAAGAGAATTATTTAAGCGCTTTCAAAAAATCCGGATTATGCATCTTAGAACAGTATGATATTTTCCCAAAAAGAATATTTGCTGTGTAAAATGGTCATTATGTTCAAGATAATTGGTAGAATATCTACAAAAAAGCCTGAATTTATGCATCTTAGAACAGTGCGTTATTTTCCCGAAAAAATATTTCTCCATAAAATGGGTCATTATGTTCAAGATAATTGGTAATAAATATACCAAAAGGGACATCTGGTCAAACGTTGAACCTTCAATGCCCAAGATTTTGTAAAAACTTATCCCTTAATACAGACTATGTAAATTTTGTACTTGAAAAAACACCCATAAACGAATATTATTTAATTTGTAGTCTTAAAATGTTCGCATTTATATTAGGAGGGCAAGAAATGTTTAAGCTTCAGGAAAATCAAACAACTGTAAAAACGGAAATCTTCGCCGGGATGACAACATTTTTTACAATGGTATATATTATCGTCGTTAACCCGGCAATTTTATCGAATACCGGAATCCCTTTTGAACAAGTATTTACCGCAACAATTATTGCAACCGCTATTGGCACGCTTTGGATGGCACTTTTTGCAAATTATCCGATTGCGATTGCTCCCGGTATGGGCTTGAATGCATATTTTGCCTTTTCGGTTGTAGGTTCTCACGGTGGGATTGATTATGTTACGGCCTTTTCCGCAGTGTTTGTAGCAGGTATCATATTTGTTATTCTTTCTTTAACAGCTTTTCGAGAAAAATTAATTGAGGCAATTCCGGATAATTTAAAATTTGGAATTTCAGCTGGAATTGGTCTTTTTATCGCTTTTGTCGGTTTAAAAAATACCGGGATTATTACAAGTAATCCAGATAATTTAGTTGGGCTCGGTAATCTTCATTCTCCTGAAGTATTGCTGGCGTTATTTGGTTTGGCCGTTTCGCTTGTGTTAATGGCACTCAATGTAAATGGTGCTTTATTTTTTGGTATGATTATAACGACAATTGCCGCATTCGTGACCGGACAGTTATCCTTTGATAAGGGGATTTTTTCTCTACCATCGTTACCGGACGGTGTTATCGTAGCCAACCCTCTGGAAGCTTTTGCTGATGTCTTCCAACATTCGCTCTATGCGGTTGTTTTCTCCTTTTTATTAGTCACCATCTTTGATACGACCGGAACGATGATTGGGGTAGCAGAACAGGCAGGTTTTATGAGAGGAAAAACATTACCAAATGCAAAAAATGCACTCCTTTCTGATTCCATTGCTACAACAATCGGTGCAATGGTGGGAACAAGTCCGACAACGGCATATATTGAATCAACTTCAGGGGTTGCTGCAGGTGGAAAGACCGGTCTTACGTCACTAACGGTTGCGGTTCTTTTTATTCTTGCCTCATTCTTAAGTCCTTTAGTCGGTGCAATTTCCGGTGTGGCCGCGATTACCGCACCTGCACTTATTATTGTAGGTAGCCTAATGATTGGTCATGTTGCAAAGATTAAATGGAATGAAATTGATGAAGCATTTCCGGCATTTCTAGTCATTTTAACCATGCCGCTCACGTCGAGTATTTCAACAGGTATTGCGCTCGGTTTTATATCGCTTCCGTTAATGAAAGTAGCCAAAGGAAAATGGCGGGAAGTCCATCCGATTGTCTACATTTTTGCAGTATTGTTTTTTATTCAGTTGGCGTTCTTGCCACACTGAGAATTCACATACTGGCCACGGCTATGCTATTTCAGCTGTGGCTTTTTTTGAAAATATCACAGTAATCTTACTTTAGTTAAGCCCAAATTTTATCTTTTTGAAAAAGTTTAAATACCTCAATAGCTAACTTAAACAAGAAAATCGCTTTTTGTTGCCAAATTAATAGATTTGTACAACTATATTGACTATAGTCAAATTAATAGATTTGTACCACTATATTGACTATAATAGAAATGGATTTGTAAACGTTTTTGTCCAAATACAGGAGGGGAATTTTCATGGAATACCGGATTGAAAAAGATACGATGGGGGAAGTTAAAGTTCCGGCGGACAAATTATGGGGTGCGCAAACGCAACGGAGCTTACAAAACTTTGCGATCAGCACGGAAACCATGCCGGAAGAATTAATTAAGGCTTTTGCCATTTTAAAAAGAAGTTGTGCGATTGTAAACAATAAACTTGGAAAATTAAGTGATGAGAAAGCAAAGGCGATTGTGACTGCAGCTGATGAAATTATTGAAGGAAAACATGAGGGTGAATTCCCGTTAAAAATTTGGCAAACCGGCAGTGGTACACAATCGAACATGAACTTGAATGAAGTCATTGCGAATCGGGGTAATCAACTGTTGGCCGAACAAGGTGCCAGTCAAAAATTACATCCAAACGATGATGTCAATATGGGCCAAAGTTCAAACGATACATTTCCGACTGCCATGCATATTGCAACAACGAATTATGTACAAACGTATTTAATTCCTGAGATTGAAAAATTGAAAGCAACATTGGAAGAAAAGTCACAAGCGTTCATGGATATTGTAAAAATTGGCCGGACACATCTTCAAGACGCAACACCATTAACCCTCGGCCAAGAAATTAGTGGCTGGGTACATATGTTGGAACGTTCCTTAGAATTTGTCAAAGAAAGTTCCGATAAAATGAAAGCACTGGCTATTGGCGGGACAGCCGTCGGTACCGGAATCAATACCCATCCGGAATTCGGGAAATTGGTTAGTGAGGAAATTTCTAAATTTACGGGAATAGAGTTTTATTCATCAGAAAATAAATTCCATGCCTTAACGAGCCATGATGAAGTTGCCTATGCTCATGGTGCATTAAAGGCATTGGCAGCCGATTTAATGAAAATTGCCAATGATGTTCGCTGGTTAGCTTCAGGTCCAAGATGCGGAATCGGGGAAATTACTATTCCGGAAAATGAACCGGGATCATCGATTATGCCGGGAAAAGTCAATCCAACCCAAAGTGAAGCGATCACGATGATTGCTGTTCAAGTCATGGGAAATGATGCAACCATTGGATTTGCAGCAAGTCAAGGGAATTTTGAATTGAACGTGTTCAAGCCGGTGATCTTGTACAATTTCTTGCAAAGTGCCCGACTTTTAGCAGATGGTATTCGTTCATTCAATGATCATTGTGCGGTGGGCATTGAGCCAAATCAGGAAGTAATTACGAAAAACTTGAACGAGTCGTTAATGCTTGTTACGGCATTAAATCCGCATATAGGTTATGAAAAAGCGGCTCAAATTGCTAAACTTGCTCATAAAGAAGGAAAAACATTGAAAGAAGCAGCATTGAAGCTTGGCTACCTAACGAGTGAAGAATTTGACAAATATGTCAATCCCGCTGACATGGTACATCCGAAAGCTTAATAAAACCATATAGATTAAAGTATAATGAGACGGCAGAATTGGTAAAATATCTTTCAATTTTGCCCGTCTCTTTTTTTACCTTCAGCAGTAACCGACCGATTGTATAGAAAGAAATCAACATTAGTGCCAGTGATTTCGATGGTAAAAACGAAAAGATCGACAGCAGAAGCCCTATCTATCAACAGTTACCCTCGTGATTACAGCTGTAAAAATAGAAAATCAACACATCCCCATGTTCAAAAAATCATTGCATTATGTCATAAAGGGTGGTTAAATAATAAGAATTATATGGGAAGGTGGGCATGTAGATGTTGATCAAACCAAAAAAATTACATCCTGGTGATAAGGTGGCAACCGTTAGTCCTTCATGGGGTGGAGCGGGTGACCCCGAGATTCGTTGGCGCTATGAGCAAGGTGTTGAAAGACTGAAAACCGTTTTTGACCTGCAAGTGGTACCAATGCCAAATAGTTTGAAAGGGACAGAATACCTGTATAACCATCCGGAAGCCCGTGCCGAAGATTTAATGGCAGCCTTCAGAGACCCGGATATCAAAGCGATTTTTACCAATATCGGTGGGGAAGATAGTATCCGGCTTCTACCCTATATCGACTTTAAAGTGATTCACAACAATCCGAAAATTTTCATGGGCTATTCAGATACAACAATTCCTCATCTTTTTTGTTTAAAAGCAGGGGTATCGTCGTTTTACGGACCATCTATTTTAGTCGATTTTGCAGAAAATATCGAGATGCACCCCTATACGGTCGATAAAATCAAACGGACATTATTCTCTAATAAGGCGATCGGGGAAATTGAAACGGCAGCCGAGTGGACGAGTGAGCACGTAGAGTGGACAGAAGCAAATAAAAATCGAAAACGAGTCATGCAGCCGAACTCGGGATATGAAGTTTTACAAGGTAAAGGTGTTGTGCAGGGGAGGCTCATTGGCGGTTGCATAGAAGTTTTGGAGTTTGCTAAAGGAACGGTGCTCTGGCCGGACGAAAAATATTGGGATGGATGTATCTTGTTTTTTGAAACATCCGAGGAAAAGACGGAACCGACCTACATTCGATATTGGCTGCGAAACTATGCGGCACAAGGAATTTTGCAAAAAGCGAACGGGATGATTTTCGCCAAACCGTATGATGAAAAATATAAGGAGGAATATAAGGAAGAAATTTTAACAGTGATGCGAGAGTACGGGTTGACCAACTTACCCATATTATATAACTTGAATTTTGGCCATACGGAGCCGAAATGTATTTTGCCTTATGGCGCACAGGCTGAAATCAATTGTAGTAAAGGTTCTTTTTCTATTCAAGAAAGTGGTTGTATATAATGAAGGGTGCCGGTATCCGGGGCTGGCACCTTTATCTTTCTTTGCTATAAACAGGGAGTAAGCCCCACCTCAAGCAAAGAGGATAGGTGGGGGATGGACTTCCCGTAAAGGTCCAATTAGTTCAACACTGATGGAATTTCCCATTACCCAGTAATACGCTGTAATGCATTTTTTCGCTCAGGATATGCATTCGCTATTACAGATGGACGGAGCATAAAAAGGGCAATACCGATAATGATACCGGCCGAGATGAACAATACCCATTCAGCCGCAACCCAATCATAAAGAAACCCATAGATGACCGTCCCAAGCGGCATCAGAACTTGTGCCATTGTTTCAAGAATAGAAATAACCCTTCCTTTAAAATCATCATCCACACTTTTTTGCATCATGACCCCGATTGGTGTATTCATGATGGTCAAAAAACTACCGATTGCTAACATTAAAATAAGATAAAACACAAACATAGCCTGATAAGAAAATGGGACAAGTAGAGGTACGGCAATGCCACCAATAACAAGAGCCAATCCAATAGTTCCATATTTTGCGGTAATGAGCGGGTATTTAATTTCTTTCCGAATCGTTAAATAAAATGATAACAACAACATGCCGACAGCAAAGGCACCTTCCAAAATTCCGAAATGCTCTGACTTCATTCCCAGTTTTTCGATTAAAACGAAAGAATATCCGACTTGAAAAGAGCCGAAGAAAAAATTAATAAACAAGGCAATGAAAATAATAGTTTGAATGACCGGTTTCGTTTTTAAATAGGCAAATCCTTCTTTCATACTGACCCACAATTTTTCCTTCCCTTGACCTGCGACTGGTACATGGCTACGTTTGGCAAATAATTGGAAATCCATCGTTGAATCAAGAATTAGAGCAACTAGAGATGCAATTAAGTAGATTATGAGAAAAACAGGAATTGAAACTGCCCCATAAAGTATGCCTCCTAAGGCCGGTGCGACGATGGAGGCCAGTGATATGGACATTTGATTAAGCGACATTGCTTTTTGAATTCGATTTTCATCAACCAACCCTGAAATTGATGATGTGAAGGTAATACCGGAAAAAGTTGATGTCAATGACAATAGACAGGTGGTTATATAAATGGCAGTCAGTGATAAGCCATTCATAAGGCTAACTGTCAAAAGCCCGGCAATTGCCAAAACAGAAGCTGCTTGGGCAAGAATGATCGTTCGTTTCCGCGAGAAATTATCCGCAACGTAGCCAGCAAACGGTGCAGCAATCGTCCGTGGTAAAATACTGCAAATTAAATTCAAAGCAAAATTAGTTGCAGATCCGGTTAATTGCAAAATATAAAAGCTAATGGCAAAAGAATAAACATTGGCCCCAAATGTAGAAATTAACTTGCTCGTCATAAATGTCCAAAGATGATAAGATCCCCTTTTTAACTTTTGTGCTTCGGTCAAAGAAATCCCCTTCTCTCATTAAGGTTTAATTTTATTAAACAAATCATAACATAGGTCTTTTTGAATATCAATAAATATGTTCAATTAAATTAAACATTATTTTGTGTAAAACTTATTTTACGGACCGGGAAAAATTTAATATAATTAAAATATGAATGGAGGTGTTTCCCATCTTAACATTAGGAGAGCGAATCAGGAAATTAAGAAAAGGCAGAGGGTTGACCCTTGAGGCATTAGCCGGTACGAAATTAACGAAAGGGATGCTCAGCCTGATTGAAAATAATAAAGCGGTTCCTTCCATCGAGAGCTTGAATTATATTGCAAGCCAATTGGGAGTGGATGTTAGTGATTTGTTACAAGATGAAAATGTTCAGGAATTGAGGGATTTATTGGAACAGGTAGAAAAACTATATTTTACCGACACAAAAACACTTAATAATAACAAAAAGTATCAACAGATTAAAAAAATGATTGAGCCATTTATCAATCACTTAACGAAAGGATATGAGTCAGCACGTTTAACGGAGTTGTACGGATATAGCCTTTATCATGTTTCAGAAGATAAGAACTGGAAAAAGTATATTTTGAGCTCAGCCCAAATGTATGAGAAAATGAATCTGGTGGACAGAAGAGCGAGCGTTGGTACTTTTCAGGTTAAAGTTCAATTTCGTAATCATAAATACGAAACGGCATTAAAAATGATTTTAGCAGAACGAGATTATCTTGAAAAAAATTTTCCGTATATGAGTCCGACGACAAGGCTTGAACTTGATTACCTTGAGGCAGTACTGCATTTTGCTGTCGGGAATTCACTAGCGGCAATCCGTGTGATAGAAGATGCAATTGCTTTCTCAAAAGTCCATAAAGTTTTTTACCATATTGATGATTTGTATCGGATAACTATCGGTTATGGGCTAGTGAACCATGACGAAGAAAAAATCAATAATTATTTGAAGAAGTTGCTTGGGTATGCTAACTTTGTCGAAGATCCTTTCTATTATGCCTTTAATGATTATACTGAAGCCGAAGTAAGACTTTTTAAACATCAAGATTATGAAGGTGTTATTCGTCTGGTTGATAAATACGTGACGGGTCTGGATGATACCGAAGTACTGAAACCGTATTTTTTCTTAACGAAAGGGAAGGCATTGTATGGGTTGGGACGATATCAGGAAGCTGTTCAATGGTTGGAAAGAGTTGAAATACCACCATTTTTGCCACACCCGTTTGACTTAACAATCTTTTATGTGGGAGATTCTTATTTGGCGTTATGTTATTTAGAATTAGGTCAAATTGAAACAGCTTTGAAATTCGCCACAAGGGCAAAAGAAAAAACAACTCCTCTTCCGGATACATTATTCAAATCATTTATTATCGATACGTATAAGAAAATTGTTCAACATATTGTTTAATATTTACGAGTGGGTATAATGCCCACTTTTTTTATACGTTAAGAAAGTATAAATTTCCAGCAAAGAAGCGAATTCGACGTAGTTGGAAATTTTAAGAATTAAGTATAAGTGCTCTTGCGGCTCTGCTCTCGCCTAAAGGCTCGGCAATCACCGAGTTTTCTTTATACGTTAAGAAAGTATAAAAATACAAGTAAATAACTTAGGATTAGTTTTATTGTCTAGCTCCGTGCGCCAGCGACTGAGAAACTAGCTAGGGCGGGAAATGCTCATTTTGGACGATGAAATCTAATCTCGTCACCATTTTGAAGTGAAAAACGCTCAATTTTGGCGACGAGCCTGAATCTCGTCACCATTTTGAGGCGGGAAATGCTCATTTTGGACGGTGAAATCTAATCTCGTCACCGTTTTTGGCTGAGAAAGCTTCTATTTTGACGAAGAGGCCTGTTCTCGTCACTAATTATTAAAAACTTGTAAAAATCGTAAATCTCATTAACAGGTGACGGAATTTATTGTAAAATAAAAATAATATTCCTTTTCGACTAATACAGGAGGTTTTACAACAATGATAATTCCAACTCTCCATCCAAAAGTAGAAGTTATCTTAAATAATATGGAAAGGGTCATCGTCGGAAAACGTGAAGAAATCATTTTATGTTTGACAGCGCTTTTGGCGGATGGCCATGTGCTATTGGAAGATGTCCCCGGTGTCGGGAAAACGATGCTTGTTAAATCCCTTGCCAAGTCGGTTAGCTCAACATTCAAACGAATCCAATTTACTCCTGATTTACTGCCTTCCGATGTACTGGGTGTGTCGATTTATAATCCGAAAGCATTGGAATTTGAATTTCGACCGGGTCCCATTATGGGCAATATTATTTTAGCCGATGAAATTAATCGGACAAGCCCGAAAACGCAATCAGCCTTGTTGGAGGGGATGGAGGAAAAGAGCGTGACCATTGATGGCCATACATTTCCTTTACCAAGACCATTTTTAGTTATGGCCACACAAAATCCGATTGAATATGAAGGGACCTATCCATTACCGGAAGCTCAACTCGACCGCTTTTTATTAAAAATCCACATGGGTTATCCAAGTTTTGCTGAGGAAATGGAAGTTTTAAGTCGTGTTCAAGAGGAGTTGCCGATTCAGGAATTAACTCCTGTCATTACTTTGGACGAGCTGCTATCTATGCAAAAAGAGGTAAAAGGCGTATTTGTTGATGATACGATTAAACAATATATTATTT
The DNA here is from genome assembly GCF_020554505.1 of Caldibacillus sp. 210928-DFI.2.18. Lineage (NCBI taxonomy): Bacteria > Bacillati > Bacillota > Bacilli > Caryophanales > Bacillaceae > Caldibacillus > Caldibacillus sp. 210928-DFI.2.18. The sequence continues at coordinate 5,867 of NZ_JAJCHL010000019.1, read as the reverse complement.
CCATTGTGACAAGGACAAGAAATCATCCGCAAATCTATTTAGGTGTCAGTCCCCGCGGCTCGATTGCATTAATGAAAGCCTCAAAAAGCTATGCCTATATACAAGGACGGGATTTTGTGCTGCCTGATGATATCCAATTTTTAGCACCTTTTGTTTTCTCACACCGGATGATTTTGCAGTCACAAGCCAGATACGATGGTGTGAATGCGGAAGAAATTATCTCCTCGATTTTATCGGATACAAAAGTTCCCATCCAAAAGGTTGTGAAATGATGCATCCGATGAAAAGAACCATTTCTGTTTTGAAGTTCATCGGGCTGATTGGACTTGTAGCAGCAAGCTTTAGTTTTGCCATGTTTCAAGGGGGATTTGTCAGCTGGTTTTTATTTGGAAGTTTTCTGCCTATTGCCTTTTACTCCATTCTACTAAACTTTTATCCAATAAAACGAATTAGTATTAAGAGGGTGCTCGATAAAACGGAGTACGTTAACGGTGAAATGGTATCGGTAAAAATTCATATAACCTTGCCCTATCGTATTCCCCTCGTCTATCTATTTATTAAAGATGAAGTTTCTGAACGTTCAGGGGGTCTACCGTTTTCAGGAACAACGGTATCATTTCCGTTATTTTCAAAAGAACGAACGTTTACTTACCACCACAATTTATTACCACGTGGGGAGTACACCTTTCACAAGATACGAATCCAAATGGGTGATCTGTTGGGCTTGACCCGGAAAGAGGTAGTTGTAGAGCAATTGGAAAAAATCATCGTATATCCGGCGTATATCGAAATGAAATATGATCCTTTCAAAACCTTATTTGAATCGGGAATGACTGCAGCAAAGGATGTAGCCCAAAGAGACTCCACAATGGCGATAAGTACACGTACCTATCAATCCGGCGATAGATTTTCCTGGATTCACTGGAAACAGACCGCAAGAAAAAATGAAATAATGACAAAGGAATTTGAACAGCGACAAAGCCAAGATGTGTTACTTATTTTAGATCGCACACCCAGTCCAAGTTTTGAGTTAGCTGTAAAATTTACTGCTTCAATTGTTCGATCCGCTGTAAAAGCAGGGACTAACATCGGTCTTCTTTCATATGGAGCGGAAAGACAATATTTCCCCGTTCAAGGAGGAGAAGCACAACTCCGAACATTGAATTATCATTTAGCAACTGTGAACGATGATTTAAACCATGACTTTCATAAAATTTTAGAAACAGAGATATTTTTGAAAAAACCCGGTCAAACGATGATCTTCCTTGTCTGTCAACTAAGAAAAGAAGTTATAGAAAAAATAACTGACCTCTGTACTCGAAATAATGAAATTGGTATTTTTTTGATAAAATCCCGGCTCGAAAAAGTTAAGCCTGAAGAGGCCGATTTATTGGAGTATGCCAAGGGTAAGGGCTTGAATGCAAAAGTAGTGCGTGAAAGTGATTTTACCAAGGCTTTTGAGAGGTGATTACGATTAGAAAGCAAAAAGGTCTACAGACGTTTATTTTATATGTGATCGGATTTATCCTTATTTGGGAATGGCTCCGTCCTTTACAACAGATAACCGAAATAAAAAATTTACCGGTGTTTCTTGGTTTTCTGGTTATTGGCTTTGTATTAAGTTTTCTTGGTGTTCATTGGATTTTAAGAATAATTATTAATGGTTGCTATATGATTTTGGTAATTAACCACTTATATTACCAAGAGCCGCTTATCACACTCTTAAAGTTGGATACAATTATAAAAGATTTTGCTTTAAATATCGGTCATGTTTTCAGGATGGATTGGCTCGGACTGACGAATTCATTTCGAACATTTCTACTGTTCGTCACACTGGATTGTATTGTCTTTCTATATACATTTTGGGTGAAGAAGCGAAAAGGTATTTTTTTCTTTGTTTTGATCACGATTATTTACTTGGCTATTCTTGATACATTTTTTCCGTTTCAAGCAGATTATGCGGTGATTCGCACTTTTATTATCGGCTTGGCGGCAACGGGATTGGCACATTTTTCAAAATTGGTGGAGCAGGAAAGGCTCACTGTTTCCTTTGCGTTAATAAAAAGATGGCCTATCCCGTTAGTTGTCATAATCCTTGTATGTGCGGGTGTGGGAATAGTTATTCCAAAGCCTGGTCCGATTTGGCCGGATCCGATGCCTTATGTTGTTACGTTTGCCAATCAGGAAGATGGAAATATGCTGAATGCAAAGGGAAAACTGCATAAAATTGGTTATGATGAAGACGATACCCAACTTGGGGGCGGGTTTATCAAAGATGATACACCGGTTTTTACGGTTAAGTCCCCGGAGAAACAGTATTGGCGGGTGGAAACGAAAGATTTTTATTCAGGAAAAGGGTGGGTTGTTTCTGAAAAAGATAATTTTCAGCAAATAAAAGATTCAGAGGAACTGCCTATTTACTCGGTTGAACCGGAATATCTTGGTGAAACATCAGAATTGGAAGTTGTCTTTATGGAAAGACGAGATCATGTCATCTATCCACAAGGGGTAAATAGACTCAAATTTCATAAGCAAAACTTTTACCATTATAATGAAGCCAATGAGAAGATTCAAATTCCACCCGATAACCAATTATCATCCTACACGGTGCAATATCAGCGTCCTGCTTTTATTATAGAAGATTTAAAAAATGTAACCGCATCTGAAAATTTGAGGAAGGACATGCCGGATTTTTATACCCGGTATACGCAATTGCCTGAGAATTTACCGGCTAGGGTCAAAGAACTTGCCATTCGGTTAACTGAAAATGAAAATAATCAGTATGACAAAGTAAAAGCGATCGAGGAGTATTTACAAAGTTCCCGGTTTACCTATAAAACGGAAAATATCCCAATTCCCGGCAAAGAAGAGGATTACGTTGACCAGTTTTTATTTGAAACGATGATCGGCTATTGTGATAACTTTTCAACATCAATGGCGGTCCTGCTCCGTTCTGTCGGGATCCCCTCCAGATGGGTGAAAGGTTATACGGGCGGTACAGTTATTGGCTCTGAGGGTGAGTTGACAACATATAAAATTACAAATAATAACGCCCATTCATGGGTAGAGGTGTATTTTCCCGGTAATGGCTGGGTACCATTTGAGCCGACAAGTGGGTTTACAAACGCGGTTGATTTTATTGAAGAATCCGAAACTGTAAGTACAGAAAATGCTCTGCAACAGGAACGAGAATCGGAATCAAATGTCCAGCCAGAGGCACCAAATCTACAAAGAAAACAACAAACAGAACAACAAATAGAAGAACAATCAGAGACAAATAGTGATAAAGAAACAAAACCATTTACCATAAATAACGATTGGAAAAATGTAAAAATTTGGTGGGTAATCGGTGGAATTTTGGCTGGTATTTTTGTTTTGTTAAGTTATATTTTACGTCGACGTTGGCTGCTTTATTGGGTAATTTTTCAGTATCGAAATAAAAATGATGCAAAGTCTTTTATGTCGGCGTATTTGGCACTTTTAAAGAGACTGGAAAAATCAGGAGTCATAAAAGAAGAGGATGAGACATTAAACCAATTTGCAAAGAGGGTCGATGAATTTTTTAACAATGATTTTATGAGCCGGTTAACGGAACAATATGAACGCTATCTATACCGGAATGAGCAGGTTGATACCGGCTGGGGCTCTTGTAAACCAATTTGGGAGGAGTTAATGAAGCTTGCGGCAGAGAAAAAACTTACTTGACCTTATGTTGAATACACTTTACAATAATGACGTTCAGTAAAACTTGATAAATTCCATTCCTTCATATATCCTCGATAATATGGTTCGAGAGTCTCTACCAAACTACCGAAAATAGTTTGACTATGAAGGCAGTTTTCTAATTTGTTCTTTTGAATCGGTAATTAATCCCTTCAAAAAATAACTTAAACGAAAACTAGAAACTGCCTTTACTGGTAGGGTCTAGTTTTTATTATATGTTTATTTCCTTTTATATCGAAGCCGTAGAGGATTTGTGCAATTTCACGCTGGATGTGACGATGGATATATTCATTGGAACGGGTATACTGATATAAACAATAGATTGAAGAGGTGGACAGATTGGTTAATACAACAAAAGAGCGGGAAATGATTATTGTCTTGGATTTTGGCAGTCAATATAATCAATTAATTACAAGGAGAATCCGAGAATTTGGCGTGTATAGTGAACTGCATCCACATACAATAACGGCTGAGGAAATAAAGAAGATGAATGTAAAAGGCATCATTTTCTCCGGTGGTCCGAATAGTGTGTATGATGAGTCGGCTTTCACTTGTGATGAAAAGATTTTTGAGCTGGGAGTCCCCGTTTTAGGGATTTGTTACGGAATGCAGTTAATGGCCAAACATTTTGGCGGGAAAGTGGAAAAGGCTGAAACCCGTGAGTACGGGAAAGCGGAAATTCAAGTAAGTACGAATAAAGTTTTGTTTCAAAATTTGCCCGAACAACAAGTTGTGTGGATGAGTCATGGTGATCTGGTGAAAGAAGTACCAAGTGGATTCACTGTTGACGCAGAAAGTTCATCCTGCCCAATTGCTGCGATGAGTAATGAAGAAAAAAAACTTTATGGCGTTCAATTCCATCCTGAAGTTCGTCATTCGGTTTACGGAAATGACTTGCTAAAGAATTTTGTATTCGGTATTTGTGGCAGTGAAGCAAATTGGTCGATGGATCAATTTATCGAAATGGAAATCGAAAAAATTCGTGAAACCGTTGGCGATAAAAAAGTTCTTTGTGCATTAAGCGGCGGAGTTGACTCTTCCGTTGTTGCGGTTTTAATCCATAAAGCAATCGGCGACCAGTTAACATGTATCTTTGTTGATCATGGGTTACTTCGGAAAGGAGAAGCCGAAAGTGTTATGGAAACATTCGGCGATAAATTCCATATGCATGTAATCAAAGTTGATGCCCAAAAACGCTTCCTGGATAAACTGAGAGGTGTCAGTGATCCGGAACAAAAGCGGAAAATTATCGGCAATGAATTTATTTATGTTTTTGATGACGAGGCTCATAAATTACAAGGTATTGAATTTTTAGCTCAAGGGACATTGTATACGGATATTATTGAAAGCGGAACGGCTACTGCACAAACAATTAAATCCCACCATAATGTCGGCGGTCTTCCGGAAGATATGAATTTTAAATTAATCGAACCGTTAAACACGTTATTTAAAGATGAAGTTCGTGCCCTCGGAACTGCTCTTGGAATTCCGGATGAAATTGTATGGCGCCAACCATTCCCGGGTCCGGGTCTGGGGATTCGGGTCTTGGGTGAAGTAACCGAAGAAAAATTGGAGATTGTCCGGGAATCAGATTGGATTTTACGGGATGAAATTAAGAAGGCTGGCTTGGATCGCGATATATGGCAATATTTTACCGTCCTACCCAATATTCGCAGTGTCGGTGTCATGGGGGATGCTAGAACCTATGATTACACGATTGGCATTCGTGCAGTCACATCGATTGACGGTATGACTTCAGATTGGGCGCGGATTCCGTGGGAAGTACTGGAAAAAATTTCAACGCGAATCGTTAATGAAGTTCCTCATGTAAATCGGGTTGTCTATGACATCACAAGCAAACCACCGGCAACGATTGAGTGGGAATAAAAGGCTAACTTGATTTGAAGAGGGAACACCTATTTATAATGGCTTTTCCTAATCTAATATGGATAAAATGATTTAAAAAAGATAGTTCCCTGCCAAAAATAAAATTTGGCAGGGAATTTTTCAGCATTTATTGTGGTTTTGAAATAAATTTTATATTTTATAACACTAGTGTTGCATAAATAATGTCATAATTTTCAGATTGATTATTTTCCCAACTTAGGGCCAAAAAAGTAAATACCCAACTAAAGGTGGCCCTA
>NZ_JAJCHL010000189.1:0-1367 GCF_020554505.1 Caldibacillus sp. 210928-DFI.2.18 | reverse complement strand
ATTATTTTCCCAACTTAGGGCCAAAAAAGTAAATACCCAACTAAAGGTGGCCCTATCCATTCAGAATTTATATACAATTAAGACTTGTGCAACAACGACATTTTAATGATTAAGGGACAGTTTTTCCTTCGATTTTTCGAATCCAAATATGCGCTGGTTTCCACAATGCAGCCCTTAAATAACGACTAATTTGCAAGATTTTACGCTTACTTTTTGTTTCGATTTGTGCGAGGATATGTAAGCAATAAACAATCAGTGCAATAAACACTTGATTTTGAATCGCCCATTCGCTTTGACCGTAAAATTTTTTGATATTGAGATGTTGTTTGATCCATTTAAAAAATAGTTCGATAGTCCAACGTGATTTATACATCTCTGAAATTTCTTCGGCACTCAAATCAAAACGATTCGTGATCAAATGGAGTACATTTCCTTTTGAATCCATTACTTTTAGAAGGCGAAAGTAGTTTTCAGCTCGGTTTTGTGTCGTTCCAATCAAGACCATTTGATCCGATAAAACAGATGAACCCTCGGGTAGTTTAAAATCATAAACCTCCCGTACAACTGCGTTTTTTCGTAGCCTTGAAAGAAAAAAGTAACCATCGTCTGTCAAACGGTCAAATCTTTCGTAGTCTAGATAACCACGGTCAAACACATACATGCATTCCTTGTCGTCCACCATAATCTCAAGCTGACCACGATCGTGTTCGTTTGCCGTTGTTATCACGGCCTTTTCAGGGTAAGAAGTTCCTTTTTCCATAAATACAAGGCGTAAATGTAACTTTACCCCCGCCTTTGTTTTACGGAACTTTGCCCACCTATGATTGGTCAAATTGAGTGGTAATGTGCTTGAATCAATAATTTTTAACGGCATGATTCGTTTTGTGTAGTGTGTTTTAGCGTGAATTTGTCCGACTAGATCAAGGAAAAGCGACTGAAACAGATCTGGATTCATGCCATTTAATCGGCGAGATAGCTGAGAAATACTTATAGAATCAAGGTTTACTGCCTTTTGAAGTTGGTCATCGAAAAGGCAATCGCCCAATGCATGAAGACTTTCAACTTCCTTAAGTTGTGCAAAAAGTAATAATTTAAGAAATGACTCTGTCGTTAATTTTTTTGTATAGAAATCTAATTTCATTGTTTTCACGTTTTCTTCTAATAATTGAAGATTTATCGGTGAAAACCATTGTCCAAATGAATTTTTTCGTGTAATCTTATCCATGAGCGTTGTCCTTTTTAATGGATTTGGACGGATTACCACCAACTATTTCCATTATAAAGGACTTTTTCTTTGTTTGAAATAATAAAATTGAAGATTTTGGGTATTTTTAATAGTTAATTTAAATTAATGCAACACTAGTGAT
>NZ_JAJCHL010000188.1:0-1435 GCF_020554505.1 Caldibacillus sp. 210928-DFI.2.18 | reverse complement strand
AAAGCTCATAAATCCTTCTCCTATTTGGTTTTTTTGTTTGTTCAGCAACCCCTAAGTATCTTGAAAAAAATTAGCGGCAAAAGAAAAAAGTTGTATGGGTCGCCAGATCCGTGAGAAAATAGCAAAGTCCCACTTAAGGAATACATTATCCCCAAAAGGCTAAAATAATTTAGTAATATTAATATTCTCTATTGAGGTGATTATAGTAAGCACTCGCCATGAAAATGTTGAGAAAGTCCGATTGTTGGAAGACAAATTATTTGAGATGGATGCGACGGGGTGGTTGGAGTATGAATTTTGACATGGGAATGGTGGCTGTTGTTGTCCTTCTTCATTTCACCTTGGATTTTGTGGATATACACAAAGAAACGAGAATGGCTAGTAGAATCCATACTGTTTGGAGTTATTGTCATGGTGATCACAATTTTATTGGACACAATAGGGTTGCAATTTTCATTTTGGGAATATCCTATTGAATTTCTGCCCGTAATTCCAAGTGCATTTCCGTTTGATGTTTCGTTGGTACCTGTTGCCTATATGTTGCTTTTCCAATATAACCGAACATGGAAATCATTTATTTCAGCCCAAATTGTCATGGCTTTTGTATATGCTTTTATCGGGGAACCCTTATGCAATTGGATTAACCTTGTTTGTTATATTAAATGGAATTACATGTATTCCTTCTTATATTACATTCTTATTGGACTTGGAATTAGAGCACTTATTTTAAAATGGGTTTCTGTTTCAAAGTCGTGAAAAAAAAGGTGCCAGGCACCTTTTTTCGTCATAAAATATCAGCAACTAATTTTACAATCAAAAAAGACGGGCCGAAGCAACCGAGATTTTTCGGATTTATCGACAGACTAAAGCTTACTCAAAGAGTAAGCTTAACCTCTATAAACATCATCACATGTTCCAGGTTTTGGTTCATAAAAACAATGTTCTTTAAATTGACCAGAATGAGGTTGACCATACCATGTTGGAGGGCATGGACCATGAGGATTAAAATACCAAAGAGCATATTTTGCTGGGTGTTCTCTCCAATAATCCAAATTTTTTTTTGCCAATCTTTTTTCAGAAGTTCTTGCTCTTTGATAAAATACATTCCCTTTTTGAACTGCTTCAAAGGAAAAATTTCCTCCTTGCACTTGAAAAATAACTTGCTCAACGGTTCTTAAACCTTTAAAGTCTAAACATTCTGCTACAACTCGATTCACAATTACATTTCCAACATATAACATTCCCAGTTTTCCTTCTCCTTCGGCTTCTGCTCTCATCAACCTTGCCATTAAGGCAACATCTGAACTTCGGTAATTTACTCTTGGCATTTTTCTACCCCCAAATATAGTATGAAAAAAAGCCTACATTCATGTCATTATTTATAGTATGAAAAAAAGCCTACATTCATGTCATTATTTATAGTATGAAAAAAAGC
>NZ_JAJCHL010000187.1:0-1455 GCF_020554505.1 Caldibacillus sp. 210928-DFI.2.18 | reverse complement strand
GATGAACATCAACATTGGGAAGCCTTCAAAAAGAAATATGGAGCGAGAATCCGTCCCATCGTCATCAAGGAGGTTGAGAAGTTTCGGGATTGTGGGAACTTAAAGAATGGATTCAAACTCTTTGTCTGTGAAGGATGCCACCACACGCATTTGGTTCCCTTTCGATGCAAAGGACGCTTTTGTACAACATGCTCGGTAGGGGAGAGCGAAGAATGGAGTAGATTGTTAACTGAAGAGGCACTTCAAGTAAACCATCGCCATGTTATTTTTACAATTGATGAAGGATTGAGGGATATTTTTCTATGGCATCGTGAGCTTCTTAAACCATTAATGGATGAAGCCGCAAAGTTAATTACTGACTATTTTCAGAAAAAAGCTAAGGTAACCCCAGGGATTATCGCTGGTTTACATACATTTGGCTTAAAGATAGTTTTAACCCTCATGTACATATGATGGTAACAATGGGTGGAATCACAAAGAAGGGAGAGTGGAAAGGTTACGATTATATACCGTTTCCCATGTTGCGTAAACAATGGCAGACCGTTGTTTTGAAGTTTATTCGACGCTACTTAAAAAAAGAGGAAAAGAAACGGATCCAATCACGATTACAAAAGGCTTTTTCCAGAAACGGAGAAGGCTTCTATGTGTATGCCCCAAAACAAAGGGGAAAATTAAAGGAACAGTTGCGGTATATTGGCCGTTATATTCGTCGACCAGCGATTGGAATGAATCGTATTGAGGAATATGATGGTCAATTTGTGACCTTCAAATATATCGATAAAAAAGATGGGAAAGAAAAGCATGAAGTAGTCACGGTGGAAGAGTTTATTAGCCGCTTGATTCGTCATATTCCAGATGAACAGTTTAAAACCATTCGTTACTATGGCATGTATTCGAGGAGAAGTAAAAAGATAAGCAAAAAGCTATTAACAACATGGCAAAAACAAATGCGTAAATGGGTAGTAAAAGTACAGAAAGTCCTACATCGTCAAACATGGAGAGAACGAATCATCGCTAGTGGCGAAAAGGATCCGATGATTTGCCCCCACTGTGGAAATTATTATGAGTATATGGGAGAAGTATGCCTTGAGGACGGGAAATTAAGTGTTAAAATTGCTTTATCAAGGGATGCGAGAATTTATATGGAAAGGATGATTGACCATATCACAGGGTACAAGCAAGAAACGAAAAAAAGGAAAGAAGAAAAAACGAGGGATCGAACATATTCGCCCCAAGAAACAGTTCGTCAACTATCATTGTTTGATGTGTCATGAAGAAGAAAAAATTCCATATGAGGTAGTAAGAGAAATGGATCTAATGGATGGCGGTGATCCGATAACTCCTCCAAGATTTCAATGTGAAAAATGTAATGGCGTTATGGTTCCAGAATACTATAAAGGGATATATGGAACGGAATATAAATTAACGGATTATCTGTAAACATCAGCGAAGAGA
>NZ_JAJCHL010000186.1:0-1465 GCF_020554505.1 Caldibacillus sp. 210928-DFI.2.18 | reverse complement strand
TTTGAAGTGAAAAACACTCTATTTTGGCGACGAGAATCAAACTCGTCACCATTTTTAGTTGGGAAAAGCCCTATTTTGACGACGAGCCAGGTTCTCGTCGCGATTTTGAGCTGAGAAAAGCCAATTTTCGACGACGAGCCAGGTTCTCGTCGCCATTTTGAGTTGGAAAAAGCGCAATTTTGACGACGAGAACCAATCTCGTCACCATTTTAAGGAGGGAAACATCATTTTTTGGCGACGAGCCCTATTCTCGTCACCGTTTTGAGGCGGAAAAGCCCCTATTTTGGCGACGAGAATCAAACTCGTCACCATTTTAAGGCGAAAAACACCAATTTTTGGCGACGAAACATCCCCCCCTTTAGGATCGTGCACCTCAAGTTACAGAATTAACCAATTTTGAAGTAAAGGTTCGACATATAACAACAAATTTTCCCCATCACTATAAAAATAGCAAAAGTCCGATTATATAAAACTTTTGGCTTCAGGGAAAATTTCCGGATATAAAATATGTGCTAAATGTTCCAGACCTGTAATTAATCGCGGTGATGGGCGACAAAACCAGCCTTCTTCAAGAATATGGATCCTGTCTCTTTTCGCAAAAGGATACCCTCGCCACTCGGGGCGGTTGATGATTTTTTCGATTTTCACATTCTTCAACGGGATTCCTGTCCAAACAACCATTGTATAGTCCGGATTTGCCTGTACGACTCCGGCCCAATCGGATTTCACATTATCTTCCGGGATATCGGCAAAAACATTTGTTGCCCCAACTATTTCCGAAAGATCAGTGAGCCAATTTTTTCCACCGGGAGAAACGACTGGTTTTGGCCACCATTCCCAATAGAGGCGAAGAGGCGGATTTGCTTTCGGGCATTTTTGTCGGATTTCTTCAATCCTTTCTTTCATCCAATCTACTAAATCGCAAGCCTTTTGATAACGATCAGTTGCCTCACCTACCTCAATAATATCATCGAAAATATCACCCAGCCGATGCGGGTCGAGTATGAGAAAAGGTGTATTTAAGCTTTTAACACGTTCCACAACTTTTTCCATACCGGGAACACTTAAAGAACCGACAATGAAATCCGGTTTTAATTCGATCACTTTCTCTATATTAATATTTAAATCAGGACCGAGGTTTAGAAGTTTTTTAACGTCAGCCGGCCAATCAGAATAATGGTCAACACCGATTAGCTGATCGGTTAACCCGAGACAAGCTAATATTTCTGTATTACTTGGACAAAGTGAAACGATACGCAAGGTTCTCACCTCATTCAATCATTTTTAAAAATCGTGTACAACGATTGTCAACCAGTAACAAAGAGACATTATGCGTTAAACGATTTCAACACTTTCATTGATAAACACGCCACAGGGAGGTAGTTTAGTTTCATTATCCTTTAAACAATTTTACTCAACTTTCGCACCTAAAAAATAAGCATTAATCATTGGTTTTATTGAAACC
>NZ_JAJCHL010000185.1:0-1525 GCF_020554505.1 Caldibacillus sp. 210928-DFI.2.18 | reverse complement strand
TTTATCTTAAATAGGCGAGAATACTCCTACTTCAAGGAGCGGTAGCGAGTAAGTGGGAGATGAATCGCCTTTGGACAAGGGATGGCTACTTACCATCTCAATTGTCCAACTGTTCGAGTGCATATTGAATGAGATAAATAATTGTTTGGGTACGAGTTGTAAAACCTTTCTTTTCTTTAAACTCGTCAATTCGTTTCAATAACTCTTTTGGATAACGCATATTCAAAACTTGCGACATTTTTAGACCCCCCATTGTGTATTAAAGTGATACATGATACAATCAGTGTATATTATAATAATACACGACTAAGGAGGTGAAAGCAATGTTCGTGAATAAAGCCTATAAATTTAGAATCTACCCAAACAAGGAACAAGAAGTATTAATTGCTAAGACAATTGGCTGTTCACGTTTTGTATTTAATTATTTTTTAGCAAAATGGAATGATACTTATAAAGAAACAGGTAAAGGATTAACGTATAATGCTTGTTCTTCTCAATTAACACAACTAAAGAAGAAGTTAACTTGGTTAAAAGAAGTAGATAGCATCGCTCTTCAATCATCACTAAAAAACCTTGCAGATGCGTACAATCGTTTTTTCAAGAAGCAAAACGATAAACCACGTTTCAAGTCCAAAAAGAATAAGGTTCAATCGTACACGACTAAGCATACAAACGGAAATATAGTCATTATAGGTAACAAAATTAAGCTACCTAAACTTGGTCTTGTTAAGTTTGCCAAAAGTCGAGAAGTAGAAGGTCGTATTCTTAATGCAACTATTAGACGTAATCCGAGTGGAAAATACTTTGTTTCCATTCTTGTTGAAACAAAAGTACAAGAGTTGCCTAAAACGAATTCATCTGTGGGTATTGACGTAGGACTAAAAGATTTTGCTATTCTCTCAGATGGAACAAAGTACAAAAATCCTAAATGGTTTCGCAAGTTAGAAAAGAAATTAACGAGAGAACAACGTATCTTATCAAGACGAAAGAAAGGTTCTTCTAATTGGCATAAGCAACGAATTAAGGTTGCTCGTATTCATGAAAAGATTGCCAATGCTCGTAAGGATTACTTAGACAAAATTTCAATCGAGATTGTCAAAAACCACGACATCATTGCGATTGAAGATTTGCAAGTGTCTAACATGATGAAGAACCACAAACTTGCTAAAGCGATTAGCGAAGTGTCTTGGTATCAATTCAAAACGATGCTTGAGTATAAAGCAAAGTGGTATGGACGTACTCTCATTGCTGTCGGAAAAACATTTGCTTCCTCTCAACTCTGTTCGTGTTGTGGATATCAAAACAAAGAGGTAAAGAATCTTAACTTGCGTGAATGGACTTGTCCAAAATGCAACACTTTCCATGACAGAGATGTAAATGCAAGTAAAAACATTCTTGCCGAAGGCAAAAGACTACTATCTGCATAGTTGCAGTAACCGTAGGAACTGCGGGGATAGCCTAATCATTCTCACTCCGATAGGAGTGACAGCGTAGGAATCTCCTACCTCTAAGCGTCAGCGTAGGT
>NZ_JAJCHL010000184.1:0-1530 GCF_020554505.1 Caldibacillus sp. 210928-DFI.2.18 | reverse complement strand
CTCAACTTTCGCAGACTGAAATTGGCAAATAAGCCTTGATATAGCTAGGAAGGTTGGATATCCACTGTTCTAGTTGACTTTGAATTAATTTTTTGATTTTCTTGTTGGTCTGTTTTATTACATCTTGAAGAAGCTCGATTAACTGCTGCAATGCGACAGCCCAATCAAGTTCATTTACTTCATCACATAGTTCATAAAACAGACCACCAATTGTTCGTTCATCCGTATTACAACGATTCTGCCAAGAGAGTACAATAAAACGTGTAAATACAATCGTTGTATGGGCAATAAGCGCATCATATGAACGACTTTGGAACTCTTTTTCAAGTTTTAAAAGGGATTTGGTTGTCTTAAAGAAAACCTCGATATCCCAGCGCATTCCGTAGATTCGCACAATTTCTTGTTCGGAGAGCGTGCAATCGGTACTAAGGATGGCAAGCCACTCACTTTTCTTATTTCTATTTTGAATGAATACCACTTTAACGGGTGTCCCGTTAGCCATTGTTGTATGAATTGAACGAAGAACTCCTTTCCCGGATGGAACAGGTACAGCTAAGCGATAAAGTTGCTTTAGTGAAACCATTTTATCGTTTACGTTATAGCGTTGTTTTGTTTCTTTAACCATCCCTATGACATCTAATCCTTGATCGACAATCGCTTTAACAAGTGGTGGCAAGGTAAACCAAGAATCCATAAGAACATAGCTGGCTTCGATTCCACTCGTTAATGCACGCTTAATCATATCAGGAATCTGTTCAGGCTCTGTTTGAAGTGCATTTTGTCTACGTTTATAGCCACATGTGCGTTTATCAATGTGATCAGAAATACCATTGATTTGTGACTTTCTCGAACTGACTAAAGAAAAGTCAATTGGCATAAATGTATGGCCATCTGACCAACCCAAAGTAAGCATACGAAAACCTTTATAAAAGCGCATTTTAAGTGAAGCATGATCAAAACAACGAGCGAGCAATTCGACCTTTTTACTGCGATTTCGATCATAGGAAGAATCATCAATAATGAACACTTTTGGTCGTGTTCGATTCGTAAGACTTGCCACTTTTCGAATGGTAAAAGTGCTCAATAGTAATAAAAAGCGGCGCCAGTTGAACGTTGCTTGGTTTAAAAAACGATAAACAGCGTCCTTAGCTGGAAATTGATCTGCTTTCTTTGAATCCAGTAGGGAAAACCAATTTCTATGTTGAAAAATCAAACAAAAAATAAGTTGAAATAAGTAAGAACAGCTAAAGCCAAACGATTTTTTAATTCCTGCTTGGCGTAGATGCTTATTTATTTCAAGCTCAGAAAAAACAGAGTCAAGTTCTTTTGGTAGTTGATTAAATTGGCTATTTTGGTTTATCATATAGGGGACACCTCTTCTGTATGGTAGTGTTTTTCATCAATTACACTATACCAAAGAACGAGGTGTTTTTTCATGATTATTTAAATTTGTCAACGAATATATTTGATAAACTCTGGTTTCAATAAAACCAATGATTAATGCTTATTTTTTAGGTGCGAAAGTTGAGT
>NZ_JAJCHL010000183.1:0-1569 GCF_020554505.1 Caldibacillus sp. 210928-DFI.2.18 | reverse complement strand
TTAATTGTCTGACTGCCTACTGCTTCAGGAGATACAGCATTTTGGCAAAGGCTCTTAGGAAAAAAGTATAAGAATAAGGGGACAAGGAAGGCTTCGGGAGCGCAGAATCTGCAGTTAAACAAACAATGGCTTTTTCAACTATTGCATCTCAGCCGTAAAAAATTATATTTTTTGGTGAACTAGAGCAGCTTCGGTACATTACCTCGCAAGCGAAAATGTATTTTCGCTGAATACGACTTTGCTATTACCAAAAAGCTCGGACGTCCAAACATCACTACTGCCAATTCTTGTAATAAAATATTTTTAAAATAAACATGAAAGGGGGAATCCAGAACCCATCATCAAGCTTTCCGGATATCCCTCTTTTTAAGCAGTTACACCTTTAATTAATTTTATCGGCAGCTTTGTTTCTAATGGGAAGTCAATAAATTCTCCTTCTATTTCTTTTAGTAGTATTTCCACCGCTGCCTTTGCAATTGCTTCAATGGGTTGTTTAATTGTTGTTAACTCAGGTAGCAGAGTTTGCGCTGTTTCCGTTCCATCATAGCCGACCACTTTTATATCACTCGGAACATTTTTTCCCCGTCTTTTTGCTTCGTTTATAAAAGAAGCGGCAAATAAATCATTCGTTGCAAAAACACCATCTACTTCCGGGTATTCACTAAACACTTTTCTAATAATAGCCAAATGACTGTTTGGATCAAATACCCCGGGAATTTCATATATTTTAGGTATTTTCCCATGTTTTTCCATTACATTTAGATATGCTTTTCTCCGTAATCTGGCCGGCGTTTCTAATTCACCGATCCCATCAATTAAAACAATATGATTGCACCCGTTTGAAATTAATAATTCTGTTGCTATTTTGCCTCCTTCATAATTATCCGAGCAGACAACCGGAATTGTTTCAGACAAATAACGGTCAATCGCAACTACAGCTAATCCTTGTTTCTTGTAATTCAAAATTCCTCGGTTATGTGTTCCAACAATGATCCCATCTACCTGATTTCTTAATAACATTTCTAAGTATTTCTCTTCTTTATCAATCTGGTTTAAACTATTGCAAAGTAATACTTTATATCCAAATGAAGCACAGATATTCTCTAAATAAAACGATAGTTCCCCAAAAAACGGATTTGAAGTAGTTGGTAAGATTAAACCGATCAAATTGGAACGTTTATTAAATAAAGAGCGGGCAACATCATTTGGAAAATAGTTTAGTTCTTCCATTGCTTTTTGCACTTTTTCTCTTGTTTCGTTACTTATATAACCACGATTATTTAAAACTCGTGAAACTGTCGTTCGTGAAACTCCAGCTAATTTGGCCACATCTTCAATTTTTGGCTTCATTAAATTTCCTCCTGCAAAAAAATCCAAACATTGTTTAATCCGATTATAACATAAAAAATGGTCTTCCCTAACTATGTCGGTTACAATTCCAGTTTTCAAGGTACTCTCATGACAGAAGCCTATAGTCGTGTAGAGTTGGCGGCTGTTTCAACACGTAATGGTTAATCGTAAGCCCGAAATAAAAAAATAAACGTACCTTCACGGTACGTACTACAAATA
>NZ_JAJCHL010000182.1:0-1583 GCF_020554505.1 Caldibacillus sp. 210928-DFI.2.18 | reverse complement strand
TTTACGGAATATTCGGATTAATGGTAAAAATTAAGTTGGTTCTACTAAAACACGAAAACCTTGAGATTTAGCAAAACGAATAGCTTGCTCTACCGTAATTTCACGGGTTACTGGAACGGAATCTGATTTTTTATATAACGCCGGATTATATGGTTCCTTCTTTTTGAGAATATTATATATAGCAGTTAAAAGCATTCGTGCAATTGCAATAATTGCTCGCTTGTGACCACGACGTTTTTTGAGTTTTAAATAGCGGTTTCGAATTTCGGGATGTTTTTCACTTTTGACTACAGCGGTCGCACACTGTACCAAAAGAGGTTTTATATAACAACCAGCTCTCGAAATTCTTACTGATTTTTTCTTGCCAGCACTCTCATTATTTGTAGGTGTAAGTCCTGCCCAGGAACATAAATGCTTAGCTGTCGGAAACACGTCCATATCAACACCGATTTCTGAAACCACGGCAATGGCAGAAAAGATGTTCTTAAAAGACGGAACAGTTAAGATTAATTTAATTTCTTCTGAGTAGGACTTGGCAAGTGAAAGAATTATTTTTTCAAGATCTTCTTTACGTGATTGGAGATCTTCAAAGTGCTGTTTAATTACTTTTAATTTTTCAGCCTGTTCTGGTGTAATAAAACCATCAATGGCAAGTTCTAGTTCTGGGAGTTTATTCTTCATAGAACCATGAATTAAAGGTTCTATATCAAAAGAAGTATCTAAAGGATTTTCTAGCAGTTTTTCAATAATGTTCATAGAACTTTTGCCAAAGGTGTCCGAAACAACATGACCAAGCTGTATGTTTGACACTGTTAAGCAGTTTTGAAGACGGTTCTTTTCACTCGACATAAAGTTCGTGAGTTTAAAACGATATCGCATAAGGTCGCGAAGCTGTCTTATAGCAAGTGGTGGCATAAAGCTTCCAGCAATTAGATCATGCTTAAATAAATCAGCAATCCACTTAGCATCCTTTTTATCAGTCTTTTTGCCACGAATAGCTTTAACGTATTTAGGATGCGCAAGTGTTATTTTACAGGAATCTTCAAGTACATTAAATACAGGAATCCAGTATTTTCCTGTAGATTCCAAACAAACATCTTTACAATTATTTTCACAAAGCCATTGTGACAGCTCTTTCAAACCTTTTGTAAAGGTAGAAAAGCGATGGCGTTTGTAAGTAGTAACTCCTTTGTTGGTAGAAGCAATACAGGCAACAACAAAGGTTTTGTGAACATCAATTCCACAACAAATGGGATAAATAATTTTCAAAGCCATAGGGATAACTCCTTTCCGAGATTGATAGGGATAAACAACATTGACTGATTGCCCAGCAATAAACGAGTATTGTTTATACAAAGATAAGTCTGCGTGCTCGAAGACACACTTATTTGTGCTTGGAAAGGCAATCTACACATATAAAAATGCGGTCACTCCACAAATGGAGCAGCCCACTCACCTCCACGTGATTTGTAGTTGATTGTTATCCCTATGGCTATAGATTAATAAAAATAACGCTCAAAGGGAATTAATTTCATTCCGTTTTGTGCCTTGAGCGAAGCGAAAGGAATGGGTATAAAAATGAG
>NZ_JAJCHL010000181.1:0-1598 GCF_020554505.1 Caldibacillus sp. 210928-DFI.2.18 | reverse complement strand
TCGTGTTTTAGTAGAACCAACTTAATTTTTACCATTAATCCGAATATTCCGTAAACAGTCA
The DNA here is from genome assembly GCF_020554505.1 of Caldibacillus sp. 210928-DFI.2.18. Classification (NCBI taxonomy): domain Bacteria; kingdom Bacillati; phylum Bacillota; class Bacilli; order Caryophanales; family Bacillaceae; genus Caldibacillus; species Caldibacillus sp. 210928-DFI.2.18. Next base: position 1,537 of record NZ_JAJCHL010000181.1, on the reverse strand, counting down.
TCCACAGATGGCTTATTTGCTGTGCCCACTTTTTTAGGTGCATTCCCAAGTGCTAATTTCAGACTTCATCCCTCTTAAAATATAGTTATTTAACAGTGCCATACCATTTCTGGTTCTTTATTATTAGTCTAAAATGAGATCTATCCCATGTTCCTGCGTAATACATCGTTCTGTAATTCATAAAGCATTCTACATTTGAATTTTCCTTATCATGATTTAAACCAAAATTATGAGATAATTCATGAACCAGTGCTCTCCAAGTCCTGCTTCCCTGATCACTAACTAAACTAATTGCGCTTTTTGACGGGGGAAAATGGTATATTTTAGCTATTCCAGCCTCATTAAAGTTAGAGTCAGCAGTAATTCCTATTAGAAAATCAAAATCATATTTATTCCATTTTGTATTTAAATCATTAAAAATTTCTTTGGCGGAATTTCCGTTAGAGTTCCATTTTCCAATTGCTTTTAATTCAAAAATGATAGAATGCTGTTCATAAAAAATCTCGCAAGCCTGATTTAAAATATTTTTAACACGTTGTTTCCAGTCAGGAAAATTACCCCTATATTCTTCATCCACAACCAATAAAACTGTTACCGTTCTAATTAATTTTGGATGTTTTTTAGTGGCCCTGTTTTCAACACTTGAACTTGAAAGTATAGTTGTAGAAAGAACGAGTAGGGACGCAACAATACAAATTACTTTTTTCATGTTTTTATTAAACATTTTATCTTAATCCTTACTAGCTTCTAAATTAAATATAGATAACACTTGATCTAATGATATTCCCAAACGCTTATTTTTAAATACACCTTTCATTGGATCCTCCTACTATACTATTTTAAAAAGTAGTCTTTATAATAGTCTGAAATGAAAGGAAACTTTAGACTCTTGGATAGAGGGTATCAAGAGTCTAAAGCCCGTATAGTCCTTCTTAAATTCAACTCTTATGAGCGTGATAGTACTTAGAATGGTTGATTTTGTGAGAACAATTTCTGGTACCGTCACAATATTCCCATTCATTAATGTGATCTGTAGAACAACGATAATACACAGCTAAATAACAATCACTTTTATAAAAATGTTTCCAGTCATGAACATGTTTTGAATCGGGGGCATTCGGCCCATTATAATCTAAACATTGTAAATGTGGAGCTTTATGGCTGTATGAAACGGTTTCTTCTTCATCAGAGTATTGAGTTGATTCTTGATTAGATTCTTCCTCCAAAATAATAGTTTTATCACTATTGCTAGCATCGTCTGTTTTAGAAGTGCCTTCAACATCAACTTGATTGTCCATGACTTCATCAGCAAATTTGTCTAAATCTAAACCTACAATACTATTAAAAGTAGTTAAGTTACCATCCACATGGACTTTCTCCGTTTTAAAATTAACATCATTGATACCTATATTCATCAGGTAATCTCCGGGTCGAACGTTTTCAAAACTATATTCTCCCGAAGACGTTGTAAATGTTTTATATGAGCCTTTGCCAAAATGCTGTATCTCCTGAAGCAGTAGGCAGTCAGACAATTAAA
>NZ_JAJCHL010000180.1:0-1722 GCF_020554505.1 Caldibacillus sp. 210928-DFI.2.18 | reverse complement strand
AGGAAAATTCCTTTAAAAAATAAAAAATGTAAAAAATTTACGTGCGGAATATGCGATCAACAAATGAAAACAAGATTGTGGAATTTATCCAATCAGCCGTTTTCAAAATTTGCCATTTTTTCTTGTTACGAGTAAAATTTTAATATATGTTAATAAGTACACATAAAGCGAGGGTAAAAATGAAAACAAGAGAAAATCCTTCATCATTAATTTTACTTTTTGGTGCAACCGGTGATTTGGCGAAAAGAAAATTATATCCTTCACTATATAACCTTTTTCGTAAAGGGAATTTATCGAATCGTTTTGCCGTCGTAGGTGTAGCGAGACGTTTAAAGGATGACGGCGAATTTCGTAATTGGGTGAGAGATTCCGTCACTACTTTTGGCGAAAAGGCGGACAATTTGGAAGAGTTTATCTCCCACTTCTATTATCAATCGCATGATATCAATGATTCAGAATCGTACAAGCAATTAAAAGAACTGGTGGACCGGCTTGATCATACTTATCAACTGGAAGGAAATCGAATTTTTTATTTAGCGATGTCGCCTGAGTTCTTTGGTACGGTTGCTGAGCATTTAAGGGAAGACGGGTTGACTAATACGAACGGTTTTAAACGATTGGTCATTGAAAAACCATTTGGGCATGACTTAGCTTCAGCGATTGAACTTAATAAACGGATACGCTCGGCTTTTAAAGAAGATGAAGTTTATCGGATCGACCATTATTTAGGAAAAGAAATGGTACAAAATATCGAAGTCATCCGATTTGCCAATGCTATTTTTGAACCTTTATGGAACAATCGTTATATATCTAATATTCAAGTGACTTCCAGCGAAACTCTCGGCGTGGAAGAACGGGCAAGATACTATGATAAAAGCGGGGCCATTCGGGATATGGTACAAAACCATATGTTACAAATCGTCTCTCTTCTTGCCATGGAACCGCCAATCCGGTTGACCACCGATGAAATCCGCAGTGAAAAGGTGAAAGTGTTACGGGCATTGCGACCAGTGGAAGGAGAAGCAGTCCATGACTATTTTGTCAGGGGACAATATGGAGAAGGGATCATGAATGGCACAAAGGTTCCGGCTTATCGTGATGAACCGAATGTACCGAAAGATTCGAATACAGAAACTTTTGTTGCCGGTAAATTTCTCATTGATAATTTTCGCTGGGCAGGTGTTCCATTTTATATCCGAACCGGCAAACGGATGGCTACGAAATCCACCAACATCATCGTTCAATTTAAAGATATACCGATGAATTTATATTATAAAAACGGTTCGACTTTAAATCCAAATTTACTTGTCATCCACGTACAACCTGATGAAGGTATTACATTACATTTAAATGTGAAAAAGACCGGAGAAGTACTGGGAACTACGCCGGTGAAGCTGAATTTTTCAACCAAAAGCATTGATGGTATTAATACACCGGAAGCTTACGAAAAATTGTTGTATGACTGCTTGCGCGGAGATGCGACGAATTTTACCCATTGGGATGAAGTTGCTTTATCATGGCGGTTTGTTGATAATATTTCAGAAGTTTGGACAAATGAACAAGCTGATTTTCCAAATTATGCTGCTGGCTCCATGGGTCCAAAAGCGGCAGAGGAGCTATTAGAAAAAGACGGATTCTTCTGGTGGCCGGTTAACTTTTGAAAAACGTAAGAAAAGCGCAGAGCGCCCGCTAAGCGACGTACAAACTGGAGCGCCCCGCAAT
>NZ_JAJCHL010000018.1:0-47126 GCF_020554505.1 Caldibacillus sp. 210928-DFI.2.18 | reverse complement strand
GCTACGCCCTGCACATTCCTTGAGGATGGGAGACTTCTTTCGGAAATCCGTTAAAAAAAGGACATCTAAACTCAGATGCCCTCCAAAATATGTATCTCATTTATTTTGCTTCATTAATCATTTGATCGTATTCGTCGGCGCTCATTAATGTTTCTAATTCAGAAAGGTCTTTCGGTTCAATGACAACCATCCAAGCTTGTTCATATGGAGATTCGTTAACTAATTCCGGACTGTCGGTTAATTGTTCATTAACTTCAACAATTGTCCCGCTGATCGGTGCATACAATTCAGAAACTGTTTTTACCGATTCCACACTTCCAAATGGCTCATTCACCTGTAATTTTTTTCCAACTTCAGGAAGTTCCACGAAAACAATATCACCGAGTTCTGATTGAGCAAAATCACTGATACCGACCCGGACTTTATCCCCTTCTACTTTTACCCACTCATGCTCCTTGGAAAAACGAAAATCTTTTGGTGTTCCCATGCTAATCCCTCCAAAAATGATGTATAGAACAAATTTATCATACAAAAGCGATTGTTAAAAGTACAAGTAAACGACTATTTATTTACCCGTTCTTTTTGGAACTTGTTATCACTTATTGCGAATTAACTCGTACAATAAACGACTATTTATCTTAAGATTCTTATTAAAACTTGTTCACGCACACATCGCGAATTAACGCGAACAATAACTATTTATTTAACCATTCCTTTTCGAACTCTTCTTCTTTAAAACCGACAGTCACTTTCTCACCATTTGTTACAATCGGCCTTTTTAAAAGCATGCCATCAGAAGCTAAAAGATCAAGTAGCTCCCCTTCTTCTAAAGTGTTTATTTTATCTTTTAGGCCCAATTCACGATATTTTTGACCACTCGTATTAAAAAACCTTTTTAATTCCAACCCGCTTTTTTTATATAATTGCTCCATTTCATCACGATTGGGGGGATTTTCCACAATATGGACAGCATGATAGGAAACCCCGTGTGCATCTAACCAGTTTTTGGCTTTACGACATGTCCCGCAGTTCGGATACCAATAAAATGTTATCGACATTTTAACACCACCTTATCATTTACAATCCTTCTTTTTCTATTATAGCACGTAGCGTTAGTTTGAAAAGAATCAGCCTTTTACCGATTCGTAAATCTCCTGTTTAGGAAAAATAGTTTGTGTAATAGTAGCCGGAAAGAAAAAACAGTTCATGTGAGTGGATCCTTTCAAGTAAATCTTGCAAAAATAGTTACAAGACCTGACCTTTGAATCCGTCCCATCATGAACTGTTTTACATGTAAGAGAATGAATTTTGTTAATTATGATTGTTTAATATCACATTATACAATATATTTTTCTGCTTCAATTAATTTATCTGCAGCTTCCCGTTTTTTCGGAATCACATTAATTGGTGTGTAACGGGTTAATTTGCGTAATGAAGATAATAACATCCGCTGAGTATCACCGCCGGATACAGCAATTAATGTTTCTTTTGCATCCGATTCGATTCGGTTGAAGGCGGCTTGAGCAAAAATTTCTGTATAAAGCAGTTTTTGTTTGCTCTTTTCTAAACCGTCACGGGCAATCGCCTTTTCCGTGCGTAATACTGCAGATTCCATCGCATAGGTGAAGGAAACGATATCAGCAATATTTACAAGGATTTCTTGCTCCTCTTCCAGTTTTTCTCCAAATTTTTGAACTGCAAGACCGGCTGCCATTAATGCGATTTTCTTTGCGTTACGGACTAAATATTTTTGCAATGCTAATGGTTCATCACCCGGTTCTTCCGGCATCAGCATCATAAGTTCTTCTTGTAAGCTTTGTGCTTTTTCAAATAAAGGCAGTTCACCTTTCATTGCTTTTTTCACATAGGTGCCCGGGACGAGTAAACGGTTAATTTCATTGGTTCCTTCAAAAATACGATTGATTCGAGAATCACGGTAAGCCCGTTCGATTTCATATTCTTGCATGAATCCATAACCGCCATGGATTTGTACCCCTTCGTCAACAACATGGTCTAATACCTCTGTGGAGAAGAATTTATTTAAGGAGCACTCAATGGCATATTCCGCAATGGAAGCGGCAATTGCTTTTCCGTCTCTTGCTTCTTCTTCACTAAAACTGCCCATTCTTTCATCAAATAGGCCGACTGTGCGATAAACAGAACTTTCTGCGGCATAAATTTCAGAAGCTAATGTCGCTAATTTTTCTTTGGTTAAGTTGAAGCTGGCAATTGTACGGTTAAATTGTTTCCGTTCTTTGGCATACTTTACTGTTAGTTCAAATGCAGATTTGGAACCGCCGACTGCTCCAACACCTAATTTATAGCGGCCAATATTCAAAATATTAAAGGCAATCACGTGACCGCGACCAACTTCACCTAAAACATTTTCAACAGGGACCGGAACATCTTCTAAAATTAATGTACGAGTGGACGAACTCTTAATTCCCATCTTCTTTTCTTCTGCACCGGTAGATACGCCCGGGAATGTGCGTTCAACAATAAATGCAGTGAATTTTTCACCGTCGACTTTAGCATAAACGACAAATACATCAGCGAAGCCGGCATTGGTAATCCATTGTTTTTCACCGTTTAAAATATAGTGGGTACCTGCTTCATTTAATTTTGCCGTTGTTTTTGCACCTAATGCGTCCGATCCGGATCCGGGTTCTGTCAATGCATAAGCGGCAAGCAGTTCCCCGGATGCAAGTTTCGGTAAATATTTTTGTTTTTGTTCTTCATTACCGAATAGAACAATCGGCAATGATCCGATTCCGACATGGGCTCCGTGAGAAATCGAGAAACCACCGGCACGAGACATTTTTTCAGCAATTAGTGCAGAAGTAATTTTATCTAAACCAAGACCACCGTATTCTTCCGGTACGTCTGTCCCAAGTAAACCAAGTTCCCCGGCATGCTTTAACAGTTTCACAGAGTATTCGAACTCATGATTTTCCAATTTTTCTACGACAGGCATGACTTCATTTGCAACATAGTCTTCTGTTGTTTTTGCAATCATTAAATGTTCTTCTGTAAAATCTTCCGGTGTAAATACTTGATCCGGACCGATTTCTTCAATTATAAAACTACCACCTTTTACAATTTCATCAACAGATTTTGCCATGAAAAATTCCTCCCTAAAAGTTATATTTAGTTGAAAAGAATATGAAAGGAGCAACTCTCATATTCTTATTGTTTCCAATTTCCTTACAGCAGTTCAAACACACCTGCTGCACCCATTCCGCCTCCGATACACATTGTAACGACACCAAATTGAACATCTCTTCTTCGCATTTCATGGATAAGAGAAAGCGTTAATTTTGCACCGGTGCAACCAAGTGGATGACCTAAAGCGATTGCTCCGCCATTGACATTGACAATCTCTTCATCTAAGCCTAATTCCCGAATCACTTGAATCGATTGAGAAGCAAAGGCCTCATTTAACTCAATTAATCCGATATCAGACAATTCTAACCCGGCCAGTTTCAGTGCTTTTGGAACTGCGACGACAGGACCAATTCCCATAATTTCCGGCGGCACACCTCCCACTGCAAAAGAACGGAATTTGGCAAGCGGCTTTAACCCTTCTGCCTCTGCTTTTTCCCGATCCATTAAGAGAACCGCTGCCGCACCGTCACTTGTTTGTGAAGCATTACCGGCCGTAACCGTACCTTTGACATTGAAAGCCGGGCGTAATTTCGCCAAAACTTCCAAGGTGGTATCCGGTCTAACACCTTCATCAGTCGTAAATTGAACAGTTTTTTCAACGAGTTTATTGTTTTCATCGACGGAGCGAAAAGTGACATCAACAGGGACAATTTCCTCATTGAATTTCCCTTCTGCAATCGCTTTTGCCGCTCTTTGATGGCTTCTCACGGCAAAAGCATCTTGTTCTTCCCGAGTAATGCCGTATTTTTCCGCAACTTGCTCAGCTGTATGACCCATGCCCATATAATATTCCGGTGCCGTTTCAGCTAATTTTGCATTCGGGCGAACCACATGTCCCATCATTGGCACCATGCTCATGGATTCAGCACCACCGGCTAAGACAGCTTCTGCCCCACCAAGCATGATTTTTTCCGCGCCATAGGCAATTGCTTGCAATCCCGATGAACAATAGCGATTAATGGTAATTGCCGGTACTGTATATGGGAGACCTGCCAATGCACCAATATTTCTTGCCATATTTAATCCTTGTTCGGCTTCCGGCATTGCACAGCCGATAATTAAATCATCAATCGGGCCTTCATAATGGTTTGCTCTTTTTAATGTTTCTTTTACAACCAGTGCACCTAAGTCATCCGGTCGCGTATGACGAAGTGTTCCTTTTTTTGCCCTTCCCACAGGTGTCCGCGCACCGGCGACAATTACTGCTTCTCTCACATCGTTTCCCCCTTTGTACTCGAATAAAAAAGTATAGTAATTGGATTAAACCTTTGACAAGTTTTCCTGCCTGGCTCCACTATGAAAGCTTCGACAGCAATCCTTCTTCTCTTCTATTCTATTAATTCCGTAACGGTTTTCCCTTTACCAACATGTGTTGCATCCGCATTTGCGTTTTCGGTTCTGCTATTAAACTTAAAAATGCTTCTCTTTCCAAGTCAAGAATATATTCTTCATCTACTTCTGTTCCGAACGGCACTTTACCGCCAGCCAATACGTATGCAAGCTTTTTGGCTATTTTTAAATCATGCTCGGAAATATAACCGGATAAATGCATCCCTTGTGCACCAAGGAGTAATGTTGCATAACCGGTTTCACCGACGACCGGTACTTTTTTACGCACAGGTGGCTGATAACCGCTTTCATAAAGTTCGATAACAACTTGTTTGGCATCATAAATGACATGATCCGGATTTTTGCTAATTCCGTCAAGATTATTTAAGAACCCAAATTCTCTTGCCTCTTCAGCTGAGGTGGATACTTTTGCAGTCGCAACTGTTTCAAATACTTTGTTTGCAACTTCTTGTAAGTCGAATTTGACTCCTTTAGGCATGCTGTTTAAATGTTTGATATATAACTCTTTTGTTCCGCCACCGCCCGGGATTAATCCAACACCGACTTCCACAAGGCCGATATAGCTTTCAGGTGATGCTTGAATTCGTGCAGCCGGCAGAATTACTTCAGCTCCTCCACCGAGAGCCATTTGATGTGGTGCGGCCACAACCGGTTTTTTACTGTATTTAATATTTAACATCGCTTTATGGAATTGGCGAATCACAAAATCTAGCTCAAAAATATTATCGTCTTGTGCTTCCATTAGCATCATTGCAATATTCGCACCGACACAGAAGTTTTTCCCTTGGTTTGCGATGACAAGACCTTTATAGTTTTTCTCCACTTCTTCAATGGATTTGTTAATCATTTGAATGATATCAAGTCCAATGGCGTTGTTTGGTGAGTGGAATTCAAGTAATGCTACACCATCACCGATATCGATCAAGCTTGCCCCGGAGTTTTTCATAATCACGCCTTTTTGCTTTTTCAATAGTTTAAGATTGATAGATTTCTCGTTTTGTTTAACCGGTTTATATTCTCCGCGGTCATAATACAGGATTGCACCGTTATCTTCTTTATAGAAAGATGTTGCACCGTTTGCGATCATTTCTTTAATCCAGCTTGGAACAGTCAACCCTTCACTTTCCATACGCTGAACTGATTTTTCAAGACCAATAGCGTCCCAAGATTCAAACGGACCTTGTTCCCAACCGAAGCCCCATTTCATTGCATTATCAACAGCAACTATATCATCGGCAATTTCATAAAGTAATTCTGAAGAGTAAACCAAAGTTTTGGAGAATACACTCCATAATAGTTTCCCAGCACGGTCATCGGCATAAACCAATGCTTGGAGTTTTGCCTTTGTACCCTTTTGTTGTTTTGCCAGTTCGGTTGAAGGCGTTCTCAGTTTTTTGACCGGTTCATATTCTAACGTGTTTGGGTTTAACTCAAGAATTTCCTTCCCTTTTTTCAAGAAAAATCCTTGACCTGTTTTCGCACCTAACCATTTTCTTTCTAACATCTTTTCAAGTAGCGGTGGAACGGTAAATACTTCTTTCTCTTCTCCTTCTACTTGATCTTTCACATTGTTGGCAACGTGAACAAATGTATCCAGTCCGACAACATCGAGGGTACGGAATGTGGCACTTTTTGGTCTGCCAATCATCGGTCCAGTAATGGAATCGACTTCACCGATGGAATAACCATTGTTTAATACTTCCTGTAATGTGATTAATAACCCGTATGTTCCAATGCGGTTGGCAATAAAGTTCGGTGTATCTTTGGCAATGACTACCCCTTTGCCAAGGACATCTTCACCGAATTTTTCCATGAAATGAACGACTTCCGGATCGGTATCTTTTGTCGGAATGACTTCCAATAGTTTTAAATAACGCGGCGGATTGAAAAAATGCGTGCCGAGAAAATGTTTTCTAAAATCTTCTGAGCGACCTTCCGCCATTGCATTGACGGAAATTCCGGATGTGTTTGAGCTTACAATTGTTCCCGGTTTCCGATATTGGTCAACTTTTTCAAAAACGGATTTCTTAATATCCAATCTTTCGACAACGACTTCAATTATCCAATCAACTTCACTAAGTCGCTCTAAGTCATCTTCTAAGTTTCCTGCTTCAATCAGGGATAGATTATCTTTTGTAGTCAACGGTGCCGGTTTTTGTTTAAGTAATTTTTGTTTACCTGCTTCTGCAATTCGATTACGGACGACTTTATCATTTAATGTCAGTCCTTTTGCAGCTTCTTCTTTTGTTAATTCATTTGGTACAATATCGAGCAATAATGTCGGGATCCCAACATTTGCCAAATGTGCTGCGATGCCGGAACCCATGACACCGGAACCTAGTACGGCGGCTTTTTTAATTTGTTTAACCAAAACTTCTTTCCCCCTTTGTTCAGTCTTGAATGAACACTCATTCATTTTTAGTCGAAAAAAATTTCTAAAATAATTTTCCATCCATGTTTTTAATATACATAATTTTTCCCAACATTGCAATATATAATCATCTAGAATCACGAAATTTTATATAAATGTAGTAAATTTCAATCAGCTGAGGCAGCAATATCCCAAATAATTCTTTATTGAACTAGGTAAAGCATGTGTGCATCCCCTCTCTTGCCTGTCTTGAACAATTTAAAATTTTCTACATGAATATTTGAAACCTATGGAAATTTCCATCCGTATTCTATAATATTAACTTATACATAAACGGAAGGAGTTTGTTCGGTTGTATAAAACTAAATTACATTTTTGGACATTAGAGATTCTGCTTATCGTCGGAATTATTTACATATGTACCAAAATTTCGTTTCTGTTTAATCCGATTGTCGTCTTTTTATCCACTTTGTTTTTCCCGATATTAATAACGGGTTTCCTTTATTTTCTCTTTAATCCGATCGTTTCTTTATTGGAAAAAATAAAAATTCCGCGAACTTTGGCCATTTTTATTTTGTATGTATTATTTATCGGGCTCGTCGTTCTTATCGTAGCATTAGTAATCCCAATTTTATCACAACAATTTCGCGAGCTTTTTGCAAATATTCCAAAATATATCGATAAGCTTCCAGAGATCATCAATGATATATCCAAGTCAGACGCGTTCCATTGGTTTCAAAATCAAGAGTATGTAGATCTTGATCAAATTCAACATAATTTAATGAGTTATCTTTCGGATATTCCAACAGCTGTCACAAATAGTCTATCCGGCTTAATTGGTGCGGTTGCGAATATTACTTTAGTCATTGTGACGGTACCATTTTTACTTTTTTATTTATTAAAAGATGGGCATAAACTGCCGAATGCAATCTTACGGTTTTTGCCGAAATCGTATCGTAAAGAAGGCTTAGTTATTTTAAAAGATACAACAAACACTTTAGCAACCTATATTCAAGGACAGATAATCGTTTCACTATGTGTAGGTACATTGTCATTTATCGGTTACATGATCATTGGCTTACCTTATGCATTATTATTAGGATTAGCAGTTGCGGTGACCAATATTATTCCATATGTCGGACCGTTTTTAGGGGCAGCTCCTGCTTTTATCGTCGGGCTATTTATTTCCCCATGGACGGCTATATTGGTCGTTGTCGTTGCCGTAGTCGCTCAGCAGTTCGAGAGCAATTTTATCTCACCGCTAGTCATTGGGCGAGCTCTGGATACCCATCCGGCGACGATCATTATTATTTTATTGGTAGCCGGAAACATTGCGGGGATTTTGGGTATGATTTTAGGTGTTCCGGTCTATGCCGTTTTAAAAACGATTGTTTTAAACATCGTTCGACTTGTCCGGCTACACCGCGAGCATAGAAAAGAGGCTACTATCGGATTAAACAAAGAATAACAAATGCTCCCTATCCTAAAAATAGGGAGTTCTTTATTACTAAACAACCCCGACTGAAAAATAATGCCCCTCATCCATAAGTGAAACACATTCCATAAAGCATGTTGCTATTAAATTTAGTAAAACATTTGTATAATAAGGACAAAACGGAACGAATGGGGAAATCGGTTATGGGGCTTTTTAAAAAAAAGAAAAAGGTTATATTGGAGTTCTGTACCAATAATTTAAACCAATTTTATGATGATGATCTGTTTGACGAATTAGAGGAATTGGTCAATGAACAAGACTATCAAGTGAAAGAGATGGATTGCTTAAGTTATTGTGATGAATGTACATGTTCTCCCTATGTTTTAGTTAATTCGACTTTTGTTGAAGCGGAAACACCGCGGGAATTAATCATGAAGCTGAAGGAAAAGAATACATAAGCTGTGGATAATCTTTTATTTTAACAAAAAAGGACAGACCCCTATGGATCCGTCCTGTATATGCTAATCTTCATCATCTGTTGTCAATCTTTTCAAACGATCTTCTTCTTGAAGAAACTTAATAAAATTCTCCATAGCCATAACCGGTTTCTCATTAACAAGATGAATATACTGATTTTTTCTTTCACTTGTTAAATAGCGGCTTTTTTTCATCCGTTCAATAATATAGCGAACGCCGATACGTTCTATTTCCTTTTTGGTTAGTTTTGTTTCCCGTAAAAGAGCAAATCCAAATGCACCGATGACCGCATAAATAATTACCGGTATATAATAATCTCCGTCTCTTGTTGTAAAAAACAATAAATAGATAAGATTAATCATCGCAATACCAATAAGTGGAAATGTCCAAAACATATATTTCGAAGTTTTCCTCGCCAATGGTAAAATAAGCTTTTGAATCTGTTCTATTTCTTTCTTAATATTCTCTGGAAAACTATTCATTAAAAAGTTGTCCATATAATCACCTTTTATAATTATATTCCTAACATACCTATTCAATCACACGGTTAAACATGCAAAAAAGAAATAAAGAGACCTACCTTCATTCAATAATGGAGGTAAGGTCTCGCTAACAATCAATATTGCCAACAAAGCCGAGAGAACAAATCTCCGTAATGACGACCTCGCTGTAGAAGCTACTCCCCTTATCAAAAACAGATAAATTATTGATTACAGTTATGATACTATATAAATTACATACTGTCAAAACATACGCAAAATTAGTTCGCGCGTATTTCTTGCCGCCTGAATAAAATGTAGGCAATGACAAAACAAATCAATGTTGCGGCAATCATTCCGGTTAGCTGCGGCCAAATTAATAATAGACTAAATATTTATTTTATTACAGAAATACATTATCATAATACTAGAAATACTGTAATACTATTCATGGTTTTTTTTAAAATTTGGAGGTCTTTGTCAATGAGGAAATTTTTTGGTATTATTTTAGGTTATTTAATTGGATTCGGTGTTTTACTGCTTATTGGAATCGATATTACTTTGGATACTTTGAAAATATTTTTATTTGCAACTATTATTGGTCTTGTCATTGGTGCAGTCGTAAATAGATTATGTAAAAAAAGGTAATATACAAGTATGGTGTTAAATTATAAAAGCAAGCACCCTACAGATAGGGCTATTTATGGACACCGGCGGGATTCCGATTACTTACGGCCTCTATCTCGGGAATATGTTGGATAAGCAAACCCTGATCCCAATGCTTGGAAACATTCAGCGCAACTTTTCTCTCGGGCGCATCATTGTGGTGGCGGATAAGGGGATGACCGCGGGAGATAACATTTGGTATACCCTTTCGTCCAAAAATGGTTAAACTATTATCTGCTTGAGTATTTAGATGAGGTGCTTGTCGACATCTGCAAGGAATTGGGAATCGATTTTGGGAAGAAATACATGTCACTCGGAGAAATCAAAAAATTTTAGGAGACGTGAAAAAGGAATAATTTTCCTTACAACACTGTGGCAGACAAAACCAGCCCTAAACATTTGTTACTACTAGGTTTAGGGCTGGTTTTTTACCATATAAGGTGCAGAAGTCAGAATACTATCTAATTTACATACTGTCAAAACATACGCAAAATTAGTTTGCGCGTATTTCTTGCCGCATGAATAAAATGTAGGCAATGACAAAACAAATCATTGTTGCAGCAATCATTCCGGTTAGCTGCGGCCAAATTAATAATAGACTTTGAGATAACGGCAACGGACTCGCTACTGCCCCAACCGTTTGCTCCATGGTTAGCGGCCCCAAGCTTCTCACGGTTGGCGAGAGCAAGGTTGTCGTTGCTTCACTAAATAAATAGTTTGGCGATAGTCTGAGCAAGTTAAGTACGAATTCTTGCCTGCCGACTGCCTGTTCAACTGTTGTAATGGAATCATTGTTTAAAAGCGGCTTTGCAATCAGATTGATAATCATCGTATAAAATACACTAAAAAATAACCAAACAGCAATTGAAGAAAGAGCCGATGTTGCCGCCTGACGAAAAATGACTGAAAACAATATACTTAAGTTTAACCAAAAGGCAATATATACGATACATGAAATAAGAAAAAACACGATCCGGAAGAATTCTTCTAAAGTTGGCGGTATACCCAAAATTAACATGCCCATAGACATAACTAATAATCCTAAAGTGAAAAATAATAAACTACTTAGTAATAAGGCAGCGACAAATTTGCCGTTAATGACATAATCTCTTGGAATCGGTTGGGCCATTAACCGACTCAATGTTCCCTTATTTCGTTCTGAGTTAATCGCATCAAAACCAAGAGCAATTCCTAACAATGGGCCTAAAAATCCAACAAAAGTGATAAACGAAGGTAAAGTTCCATCACTCGTTGTAAATAATTGCAAAAATAAATAAGAACTCCGCCCAATTTCCTCGGCCGATTCATTGGCGTCAATAGCATCTTGAATAGTTGTAACAGCAGTATAAAGGGAACCAACGCATGTTAAAAGAATAATCGCCAATAAAATAATAATTCGCCAGCTTGATATAAAATCGCTGAATTCTTTTTGGACAATGACCCAAAATGTGCTGTTGTTCCTATGCTTTTCCGTATGTTCCTTATTCATAAGTAACGACCATTTATTTTTTAGTGAGGCCAATTCCATCCGGATTACCTCCTTCAAAATAACGATGGTAAATTTCATCAAGTCCAAAATTTTTCTTTTGTAATTGATAAAGGGAAGCGCCTGACTCGATAATCGCTCTACTTATTGCGGCAGAAACATCTTCTTTACAATAGATTTCTATACCACTAGGAACGGTTTCTACTTTATTGACATTCGGGATGGTCTGCAATCGTTCTATTAATTCCTTATGAATAGGTTGGGCTTTAATTTCAATCACAAATGTATCTTCAACAAACAATTGCTTTGCCAGGCTTTCCATATCTCCCGCAGCCAATAATTCTCCATTGACAAAAATTCCGACTCGATCACAGATTTGTTGGACCTGATGTAAATGGTGGGAGGATAGAAGAACGGTCATTTGTTCCTCTTCGTTTAATTCCCGAATTAATTTTAAAAAATCACGAACGCCCTCAGGATCAATCCCTAAAGTCGGCTCGTCCAAAATAATGACTTCCGGTTTTTTCATGAGTACATCGGCGAGTCCGAGTCTTTGCCTCATCCCCCGTGAATATTTTCCTGTTTTTTTATCGGCGGCATCCAGTAAATCGACTTTTTGTAATAAATGATGGGCCCTTTTTTTCGCTTCATCTAAAGGAATTCCGTTCAATTGCGCTGTATACAATAAATTTTCCAAACCGGTCATATGTTGATAAAAACCGACATCGTCCGGAAGATACCCAACTTTTTTCTTAACTGCAATCGGATTTCGGGTCGGGTTTATTCCACAGACCGTAATATTTCCTGAAGTTGGTTCACTTAATCCCAACATCATTAATATCGTTGTCGTTTTGCCTGCACCGTTTGGTCCCAGTAACCCAAAGATTTCACCTTTATGAATGGAAAGAGATAAGTTATTAACCGCAAGTTGTTCTTCATATTTTTTCGTGAGTTTGTCCAATTGGATAATTGGGGTTGTCACAGCTATCTCCTCCCATATTTTTTAACAATGTAGTATAATCCCGCTACTACTCCTGCAATGATGAGGACAGCAACAATTCCCCAAAGTGTTGATGTTTTAACCGAAATTCTGAAGGTGGCATCCGCCGATTTTTCTGCCGCTGTAGCAGTAAATGTTGTTACATAGTCACCGGCAATCGCATCATCAGAGGCTTTTATTTTTGCCTTTACAGTTGCCGATTTTCCGGGTTCGATTTCGGGAATCGTGCTTCTGTCAAATTCCGACTCCCAGTTTGGAGGAGTTTTCGCTGTAATACTGACATCTGTCAATGGTGCAGTACCGGTATTTTTAATAACTAAATCAACTATTTTTTCTTTACCGGCAGTTATATCTGTACTCAATTTTCCTGAAGGTGTGGTTAATTCTAATTCGTAAGTACCGGTAATAACTGCCTCCAGTTCCAGTTCTGCTGACGTATTACCGCTCGTTGCCTTGATTGGGATTTTATAGGTTCCGGCTTTCACTTTTTCCGGCGGTGTCACCTCGACAGTAATATCTTGTGTATCATTCGGCTCTAATTTTACAGATGTAACTGAATCACTGCCTGTTTTAAAGCTTACCCCCCATCCTTTCTCGGCAGAAGAACTTAATGCATAATTTTGAGTATCGGCTGTTCGGTTTCGCAATGTGACCGTATAGGTGAATTTAGAATCAGCATTCCCTTGTAAATTTGCCTGGTCGCTTGTCAATGCTGATGCCAGTGCTCCTTGTTCACTGATTGAGATTAAAAATGGTAGTTTTGAATTGCTGTTTCCGTCCGATGCAAGCAAGGAAAAACGATAATCTGCTTTTTGGACATCGAGCGGTGAAGTAATGTCCAAAGATATTTTTTCTTCACTGTTTCCCCGGACGGACAGCTCCTTAATTTCTCTACCGTCTGCTGTTATTTTATACTGCCAGCCGTCGGGTAAACCTTCAACGGAAAAAGACATATTTTTTATACTCGGGCTACTGTTGATAACGGTAATAGAGTAATTGATTGTTTCACCTGGCGTTGCAGATAATCCTGTATACGGTGTAAATAATGATACACCTTCTACAGCCAAAACTTGTCCGGGCTTGATAAAAGTAAGAAGGATGAAGCCAACTGCGATAATCGAAATCATCTTTTTCAATTTACCTGTCATTTTCATTCCCTCCTTTTACATTTTCATATTTAATACGCAAAAATATCAATTTTAGATTTGTCATTTTAAAAATTTGGTGGTAAATTTTTTATGAAAGTTGTGATCGAACTAGTAAAATAGTTACTTCCAATTTGAAACACAGCAAAAGGTGGTTAAACCTTTTAGGGCTAATTAGCAAATGAACCTTTCTACAACGTTTTAGCTTTTAAGGGGGGCGTTTCTGATGAGTAATGATCAGGAAAATATCCAATTATTAAAGGATATTGCAGCCGGCTCCCGACAAGCTTTTGATATTTTTTATGAAAAATATATTTCCTTTGTTTACCAAATTGCTTTTTCCATCGTTCATAATCACGCAGAGGCTGAAGATATTTGTCACGATGTATTTTTGGAAGTTTATCAAAAAGCAAGGCAGTATTCAGAGGAAAAAGGAAGTATCAAAGCTTGGCTTGCCGTGAAAACAAAGAGCCGTTCACTGGATCGGTTACGGAAAAATAAACCTCTTCTTATTCATCGTCTTGAAAATTTATCGGGGAGCAAAAAAATGGAACCGGGAGCAGATTTACAATTTTTACATTCATTAGAAAAGCATTTAATTGTTGAAGCATTAAAGGCAATCCCGATTGAACAGCGGGAAGCAATTATTCGCTCCTATTATAATGGGGAAACACATAATGAGATTGCAATGACTATGAAAAAACCGTTAGGCTCAGTAAAATCACTGATCCGATATGGACTGAATAATTTACGAAAGCAAAAAGCACTGATGCAATGGGTAGGTATTGATCGAGGTGAGAAAAAATGATGAAATCTAAGCACATCCCTGAAGAACAACTGGTTGACTATCTATTGGGAAACATTGGGGAATGGGATGCGAAACAAATAAAAGCTCATCTGAACCATTGTAAAAAATGTCAATATTTATTGAGCGATTGGCAGTTTTTATTAAGTCAAGATCATAAGAAATTTCAACCTTCTCAGTCAATGAAAGATCGTATTCAACATAGTATCAATCAGATGGAAGGAAAATCATTTAAACGAAGAACCGTGATTGGGAAACCCGGTCTCCTTTTTGCAACAATTGCATGTGTATTCCTAATTTTTTATAGTGTTCACAGTTATTATCAAGATATCAACACGAGGAATTATGAAATTGCCGAAAATGATGAAATACCACCGGAAACAATTCAAAGCGCACCTCATACCCAACAAATAAAAGTCACTCCGGTATCTGAATTTAATCAAATAAACGGTTATGTCTGGGTAAATCGTAATCGAAATGAAATGTTGTTGGAGGTAGACGGGCTTGAAGAGTTAATCAATCAGGATTATCAATTATGGATCATTTACATGGATAACTCGATCGATCATGAAATCCTACCGACTCAAAACGGAATGACAAGAATGTTATTTAGAGATATTGATGTAGATGAATTTAAAAAATTGAAAGCAAGTGTCGAACCTAGAGGCGGAAGCATTGAACAGACAGGGCCCGATACGTTCATTGTTGAATTTCAATAAACAGGCCTTCTTTTTGCAAATCAAAATAAGCATTATGCCCCGATACATTCATTGTTGAATTTCCATAAGGTGTCAGATTTCGTTTACGGGTTCTGACACCGATTTATTTAAGAAGACTAACCCATTTAATACTAATCGCCCGCTCTGAAACTGATTTATTCAAGCAGACCTAAGAAAGCTTTTGTCCGTTCATTTTTCGGGTTTTTAAAAATTTGAGCAGGAGAATCGGATTCAATAATTTCCCCTTTATCCATAAAAATAACCCGGTCGGCAACTTCTTTAGCAAAGGCCATCTCATGGGTTACGACGACCATGGTCATTTGTTCATCGGCCAAATCTTTCATAACCTTTAATACTTCACCGGTTAATTCAGGATCAAGTGCTGACGTCGGTTCATCGAAAAGCAAAATTTCCGGGTTCATCATTAATGCCCGGGCAATGGCAACCCGCTGTTTTTGACCGCCGGATAGCTTTGCCGGAAATGCGTCTGCCCGATCAGCTAAACCGACTTTTTCCAACAATGCGCTACTTCTTTTTTCCAAGTCACCGCTTGCTTCCTTTCTCACAAGTTTCGGAGCCAATTCTAAATTTTGTTTTACCGTTAAATGAGGAAACAGGTTAAAATGTTGAAAAACCATTCCCATTTTCGCAGTTATTTCTTTGATTTCTTTTGGTTTTGCATACACACCATTCTTTACTAAGTTGCTGCCATCTACCGTAATGGTTCCGTTATCGATAGTTTCTAAATGAACGAGACTTCTTAATAATGTACTTTTTCCCGAACCCGATGGACCGATAATCGCAACAACCTCATTCCGTTCAACGGTAAAACTAATCTGTTTCAATACATCCAGGCGATCGTATGACTTTATCAAATTAGTAACTTCTATAAGCGCCACAATATCACACTCTCTTATTCAAATTGATATTTTCTCTCGATTTTCTTTAAAATTATTGTCAAAAGCAAGGTGATGACCAGATAAATAACTGCTGCGACAAAATATGGGACGATTGTAAAATCCCGGTTAACAGCCGTTTGTGCATAATGGAGCAATTCCGGTACTGCAACAGCATACAATAAAGAGGTGTCTTTAACTAGCGTAATCGATTCATTAGCCACGGTGGGTAAAGCAACACGAAACATTTGCGGTAAAATGATTCGGGTCATCGTTTGCCATTTATTAAAACCAAGCACCTGGGCAGCTTCATATTGACCTCGATCGATTGCGAGTAACCCGCCGCGGAAAATTTCCGCAAAATAAGCCGCATAGTTTAATACGAAACCAAGACATGCCGCAACAAACCGGTCAAGAACTAAATAATCACCGATCACCGGTAACAGAGGCAGTCCAAAAACAATAAACAATAATTGCAACAATAGTGGAGTCCCGCGCATGACATAAATATAGGCATGGACAATTAATGATAATGGTTTGAACCTACTTCGAACAGCTAATGTCAATAAAAAACCAAGAGGAATGGAAAAAATGATAACGATCAAAAAAAGCAAAAGCGTTACCTTCGTTCCATCAAGCATCGGTTTCAAAACCATATTGATGTAATCAAATGACATAAGGTCCTCCTAAGTTTGGAATGTTTATTTATATTGTAGAAGAAAGCAAGGGAAAAATGCATATGAAATCGGTTATTGCTCTTCCGCTTTGATAGGGTACATACATGGAAGAGCAATCAGCCGAAACGTATTACTGCAACTATTAAACTTTTTTTATTTTAATACTTTATCTTCACCAAACCATTTTTCCGAGATTTTAGCTGCGGTCCCGTCAGCAATCAGTTCATCCAGTGCCTTTTGAACTTCTTTTAATAAGGCGTCATTCCCTTTTTTCACACCAACCGCATATTCTTCAGGTGCAAGGGATTCTTTTAAAATTTTATACGTATCCGGTTCTTTCGTCATGTAATAATCGATAACAACTTCATCAATCACAACCGCATCGACACGACCATTTTTTAAATCACTTAAAGCAAGGACATTATCTTTATATTCTGTAACCTGCTTGATATCTGAAGCAATTGGAGCGGATTTCAGTGCATCGCTTGCGGAAGATTGCGCTTGAAGACCGACATTTTTCCCTTTTAAATCATCCAGTTTTTCAATTGTGGAATCTTTCAATGTGACAATCACTTGGGCATTAGCCAAATATGGTTTCGTGAATAATACCTTTTCTTTTCTTTCATCTGTAACCGTATAACCGTTCCAAATTAAGTCAATGCGACCGCTGTTCAATTCCGATTCTTTCGCACTCCAGTCAATCGGTTGAATAACGACATCCTTCCCCATTTTTTCACCTGCCGCTTTTGCTAAATCAATATCAAAACCGACTATCTCATTGTTTTCATCACGGAATCCCATTGGGGCAAATGCATCATCAATCCCGATCACTAATTGATTATCTTCTTTACTTGTATTTTTAGATGAGGCATCGGATGAGCATGCAGCTAATAGAGATACGAATAACATAAAGAATATTATTTTTCCCAGACGTTTCATAAAAGCCCTCTCCCATTCAAATTTATTTATCTTATTAGCAATTTAATTCTTTAATATACTAAAATATGAATTTGATAAACATATCATATCATCGGAAAGAAGAGTTGTCAATAAAAATATTTTATTTCATTAGCAGACTAAAGAATTCTTTGATAAAAACGACCTCTCCTTTATGTCAGGGAAAGATCGTTTTTCATTCTTATTCTTCACATTTTTTCCATCCGTTTCCAATAAAAAAGCAGTAGCGAATTGCACCACTACCACTTACCCAAAATTGATATTATCTGTCAAAAAATTTCTTGGCTTTTTCAAAATAAACTTGTTCTTCAGGTGTTAAGTCCTCTTCATAAAAGATTGCCTCCACCGGGCAAACAGCTTGACATGCTCCGCAATCAATACAAATGGACGGATCAATATAAAATTGATCTTCTCCTTCTTCTATACAATCAACAGGACAAACCTCCACACATTCGGCAGCTTTTTCGTCCTTACATGGTGCTGTTATAACAAAAGCCATCAAAACCCCTCCATTTATCTTATTAAATATTCAGCCAATCATAACCTTTTGATTAAATCAATTATATCCTTTCTTTCTATATCAAATTTAATTCTAAATTCAATAAAAGTCAATTTTCATTTTTCTTTTTTTCAGTCAGCTTTGAGTTAAATTCCTCTTGGATCCAGCCACTTTATCCCTACTCGATTCACTTCACTAAAATCTGATGAAATAAATGTCCGCATTTATTCTGAAGAAGTTGTTCCAAAGAGGAATCATAAGCAACTAGACAACAGGTAGCCGGTCCCGAAGATTTATCCAAATCGACGTCACAATTGATTTGATGAATAGGGAATTCATAGTTAAGCAGGACTCGAAGTTCATGCAAAATTCCTTTTGATCCGACAGGTAAAAGAACGACATCCTGCAATTGGCATAGTTCCTGAAATAACGAAAGAGACAGTACTTCATGTTCCCGCTCCAAAACTTCATTTCCGACTAAAGGAGAGCCGATTACCGCCAATTTCATATTGTCTACAGAAAGAATGGTGTCATGAGCTAATCGGTCTTTTTTCCCCATCACAATAATACCAATTGCTGATTGAACGAGAGAAAAATTACTCTCTGTACTACCTGTAATGGGAATATCTGCTAAACCGAGTTCTTCCAAGCCCCTCTCTATACCTTTCATGAGCGACGGCCAGACATCATCCCCGGAAAAATTATGAAGCACGACAGCTAACGGTGTTCCTCCAGCTGCCATACATTCCATCACAGCTACACGGAACCCGTAATAAGAAACAACTTCATAGGGTGTCTGAACGATATCATGCGCCTTTAATCCGATGCCTCCGCTATTATCAGCAGCAATCACAAGAGACTTCTTGTCATTTAACGGAATTTCTGTAATATCTCTTTTCATCGCTGTTCTCCTTTATACATGCAATCGTTTTGCAAAATACGTTGATAAACTTGGTGTCAGAAGTATGGCTAAGATTGTATTTAATAGGGAACCGATACACAATGACGGAATCATCCCGACGTAAAATCCGGTGCCAATGATAAAAAGGAATGGGAGGCTGGCTAAAAAAGTATTTCCCACAACAAATAACACACCGCCCAACACCCGTTTTCCCTTTTGATAAAAATAACCAAATACCCAAACAAGAACAGCCATTTCAACAGCGATTAACACATGAAACGGACCCAGTGGCATCCCGCCAATCAATGCCGATAACAGATGACCAAAAAAAGCAATACATCCCCCGGCACGCCCGCCTAAAACGACTGCCCCGATAAGCGCGGGAACCATATCCAATGCAACACTGGCAATGACGGCCGGAATTTTGATGGAAGCACCGACAACAGCCAATGCTAAAAAGATACCGAACAAACTGATTTTCTTCGCATTCATTCCGTCTGCTCCTTCCTCTTTCCATTTCGAAAAACACGGCCACTCCGAACATATTCAACATCATTTACTTCGAGCCGAAAATTGACTAATCTTGCGGCTACGAAAAAATAATCAGACAATCGATTTAAAAATTTCAATGGGTAAGGTGTTATTACTGAGTGTTCCTTCATTAATTTGACGACGAATCTTTCTGCTCTTCTTGTCACCGTCCGGGCAATATGTAATGTTGCTGCTGCACTCGTTCCTCCGGGCAAAATAAACCGTTCAATTTCAGGCAATTCTTCATTGATTTGATCAATCCGGTTTTCTAAATAGATTATCGCTTCTTCGGTTAATTTCGGTTCCCGTTTCTTTGTTACATTTGCCAAATCCCCACCACAATCAAATAACTCATGTTGAATTTTTTCCAAATCTTCCAGTAGATCCTGAAATAAAACCGGATCCAGTTCTGTCATTGCTTTGCCGACAAAACAATTCGCCTCATCAACCGTTCCGTAAGCTTCCACCCGAATATTATCTTTATCTACTCGACCGCCAATGATACTGGTTTGTCCTTGATCCCCCGTACGTGTATAAATTCGCACTTCACCCATCTCCTCTTTATTTGATTTGGATATTTATGCCATACCAAATGACATCAACCCGGTCACAAATTTTTGCCGTATCTTGAAAAATTCTTCCTGTGACATCCCGCCATAGTCGTTCTTCATGACTTGCCGGAACAATCCCTTTTGAAATATCGGAACCAATGAGAATCATCGTTTGATCCCCATCTAAGCAGCTCCATTCCGTTAATTTACCCAGCCATTTTTCCCGAACAGCTTTTTCATCACAAGCAATGAGCCAGTCCTTAACATATTGCTCAATTCCGCTCACAATCCAATATTCAGTTGCAGGCAGGAGGGAATCCGGTATCTGTTCGCCGGCATAACCGGAAACCCAAGTACTATTTTGATCATTGATAGGATAAGTTTTCCTTACCCAATTCGATTTTCCGTTAAAAGCACCACCCGTAACAAAGTGCATTGGTCCTCCCTCCTATATCAATCACGTTCTGTGAAATGATTTTATCGCCACTATTCCAATCGCAAACTTCCTTTAAGTTGGGAAATTCCACTTTAACTAACGGCTTCAGGCCATACCAACATAGGGTAACAACCACAGGATCAGCCATAATAACGTTTCCCCTCCTTCAACAGCTGCCCCCAGTACGTCACCGGTTATCCCGCCAAACCAGCGGATTATCTTCTTTCTTGCAATCAGTATGAATAAACTCGACCCTATTATGAATGAAGCCAGTCCCCAAAAGGATTCAGGCCAAATGAACATAATCATTCCGAGCAATACAATAAGATAAACGGGATACCGCCAAAGAGTCCCTTTTGATGCAGCCTGTTGAAACATGGCCCCAAGACCATCCGCTTTTGCTGATTTGACTTTAATCAACAAGACGCCCATCATTATTTTTCCAAAAAATGGTATCAACAAAATAAGCGGGTAAATCCATGATGACATCCGGGAAATCGTTTCATAGATAAATAGAAACCGAGCACTTAATAAGACAAGCACTGAGAGAACGCCAAAAGCACCGATTCGTGAATCTTTCATAATCTCTAATCGTTTTTCCGGGTTACGAAACGAGAAATAACCGTCACTGACATCCATCCAGCCATCAAGATGCAAACCACCGGTCACAATGATCCATGATAACCAGAGAAAAAAAGCTACGGCAACAGTTGATAACGGCGTCCATTCCAGAAGAGCAAATGTAATAAATATATAGATAATCCCTTGTAAAATGCCCAATATCGGGAAAACGCGAATCGCCCGTTCCATATGCTCCCGATCCATCGGTACTTCATAAGGAACCGGAATACTTGTAAAAAATTGGATACACATGATCAGTGCCTTAATCGTCTTCATGGTGGTTCTCCCATGTTAAGACAATGTTTTTCACCTTTTTCCAATCAAGGATGTTCATGACACCCTTCATCTTTCCTCGCCTTCTTTCATAAAAATCGGAATCCCGGCTTCTATAAGAATAGCTTGATATGCATTTGTCACAATTTGCCGGTGCAAAAGACCGAGTATCCTGCTGTAAGCAAGCACAAGTTCATTATTGGCTAACGGTTCATGTAACACTTCATTACTGACAATAATTAATTTATTGACATGGGAACGGATTCTGTCAATTCCATACCACATCTTGTCAAACAACTCATCATGAAATTGAGCATCCTTCCAGTCGTTCGAAGCAAAGAAAAATTCATTGTTAAGCCAAGTCGTCAAACAATCAAGTAAAACAATATCCTCTTGACGAAAATGATAGGCTAAATCACCGACAGATACCGGTTTCTCCCATGCCCGCCAAGGCAAGCCTCCTTTGGTCCGATCCTTTTTGTGACGGTCAATCCTTTTTTCCATTTCTGAATCTGTTGCCTGCATCGTGGCAATATAATGCAGTGTCCCGGTTGGTGATTGTTGCCACCATGTTGCAGCTGTTTTTTCGGCAAAACGGCTTTTTCCGCTCCGAACCCCGCCTGTTATAAAGATGATTGATGAATCGCTCGCCATTTTTCCATCACCTCAAGCAGGATATCGTTCTCTTTTTCACTGCGTATGGCAAAACGCAACCACTTGCCTTCTATTCCCGGGAAATTATATGTATGTCTCGGAACAATTCCCTCCTTTAATAAAAAATGGAAGAAAATAGATTGATCCTTCATGCTTGAATCTCTTAGCAAATAAAAATTGACCGCCGATGGAAGAAAATCAAACCGGTGTTTTCGAAAATTACGAAACAGTCTTTCCCGCTCTTTTCTTACAAATAGTCTTGTTTGTTCAACATAATGTTTTTCATCAAGGCATCGTTCGCCCGCTTTTAAGGCTATCCCGTTCACGCTCCAATGGGATTGCTGATTTTGGAGGGCTTGAACGATTTCCGCATCAGCCATCATATAACCTAATCTTACCCCCGGTATGGCATACATCTTTGTCATTGACCGAATCAAGATCAAATTCGGAAACTGATTTAACAAAGGAACGAGGGGTTGATATGCATCAACAAAATCATAAAAGGCTTCATCAACAATCAAATAACATTTCTTCTCGGAACAGGTCGTCAAAATCTGTTCAATCACTTGTTTTTCAAAATAAATTCCGGTTGGATTATTCGGGTTACAAAGAAATAAAGCATCTTGATCAGTCAGTGCTTCAGATAGGTGAGGCACATCAATTTTTCCGTTATGATCGATAAAAAAATAAGAAATCGAACATTCATTTACTCGGCATGCCTGTTCATATTCCGAAAAGGATGGTTCAATAATCATAACTCGTTTTCCTGTAAGCCATTTTCCAATCAGCGAAATGATTTCCGCTCCACCATTGCCAATGAATACTTGGTCTTTATGAAGCCCTTCCCGTTCAGCAAGCTTTTTTCTTAAAGATGTTGCTTTTGGATCAGGATAGTGAATAACTTCTTGAAAAAAATCATCCCAATCTTCCCGAAGCGACTTCGGTGGACCAAGGGGATTAATATTTGCACTAAAATCATATATCTGTACCGGTTGCCGGATTCCTGCCGCTTTATATAAATAATGCGGATTGGAACCATGTGTTGGCCAGTTCAATGAAAACACCTCCAACCCATAATAGGATTAAAAACGCAAGGGAAGTTCTTTTTAAAATTTTTATCGTTTCAATAATATCGTTACTTGTTAGTGGACGAAGCGGGTTCCCTATGAGCGCACGCCGGGAAACAACACCTTTATATGTATTCCGTCCGCCGAGTTGCACGCCAAGAAGTGCCGCAGCCGCTGCTTCACACCATCCACTATTCGGACTTGGATGGTTTCCGGCATCCCGAAATAAAAGTTGCCATGCTTCTTTCTTACTCCCTTGCAAAGTTTTATTGACCAATATCATAAGCATTCCGGTTAATCGGGCCGGAATCCAATTCATCAGATCATCAAGTTTGGCTGAAGCAAACCCAAACTCATGGTAGCGATCATTTTTATACCCAACCATTGAATCACATGTATTAACAGCACGATAAACAAAAGCAAGCGGGGCACCCCCAACAAAAGCCCAAAACATCGGTGCTGTTACCCCATCACTAGTATTTTCTGCGACCGTTTCCACCGCACCCCGGGTAATTTCACGTTCATCCAACTGATTCGTATCCCGGCCGACAATATAGGAAAGTTTTTTCCGTGCTTCATCCAATTGATGATCTTGTAACGGCCGGTACACTTCTAAAGCCGCATCTTGTAATCCTTTTTGAGCAATTGTTGTTGAGATTAAAACAGCTTCCATCAAAACTCCCGCCACGATATGGATGCGGTAGGCAATAAAGGTAATACAGGATGTAACAAGAAGCACAAGAAATAGAATAAGAACCACCATTGCGAAACCTTTCCATTTCCGGGCCTTACCTCGGTTCCAATGTTTATCCAACAAGGAAATGAGCGAGCCCATCCATTTGACCGGATGCGGCCAGCTAGGTGGATCACCGACGATACGATCAATAATATAAGCGAGTGTGATTGCAGATACATGCTGGATAATCATAGGTCGGGACTCCGTTTTAGGCTTTTTTGGATTGCTTCAAGTGTACACTCATATACACCTTTTCCAATCAACTTTCCGAGGGGGGTAATCGTCCCGGCAAACTCTTGGTATTTTCCCTTTTGTGTCGCGGCAATTAAAATACTGTCGGTTGAGGTCCCGGTCGCAATGGTTCCTGTCTCTTGGTCGGGAATTTGCAATTCAGCCAGCGCCTTTACCTTTGCTTCTGTTGCCGTTATGATGGATTGGATAAATGCCTCTTCAGATAATCTGCCATTGACAATGATCCACGTATTGATTGTTCCCGGTCGATAAACAAAAGGATGTTCGACACTTCTCGATACATCCACTGCATTGCCGACCCCGGCTGTGACAACCACTAGTATGGAAAAGTCCTTGTCGCGGTATTGTTTGTATTGAACATTTTCCATCTTCACCGCCGTCATCATCCCAACCGTATTTGACGGGTCCAAACCTTTTTCAACAACAAAACGTTTTAATTCTTCACGATAGTTTCTTGAATGATATGATTTATCAACATACCGATTGATAAAAGTATTGTACCATCCAATACCAGAGCCAATAACGCCGGAGGACATTGTTTTTAACATCATAGGGGATTGGAGCAAAATGTAGTCATCGAAAACACCGATATGATCCTCCGTTACTTCTTCCGTCCCACCATTTTCTAAAGCATCATCCGGCAGTAAAACCATCAACGGGGCCGGCACTTTAGGATGCTGGTGCATTTCAATTTTCGTTTTAAACACTTGTTGAATCGTATTTTCCGTCAAAACCTCTTTTGGTGTATCGTTTTTGATCACCTTTCCGTCTTCCAAAAGCAATATACGGTCACAATACAGGCCCGCTAAATTAATATCGTGAAAAATCGAAATAATCGTTAATCCTTTTTCCCTCGTCCACTTGTGCAACAAGTCCAATAAATCCTTTTGATAGGATAAATCCAAATGGTTTGTCGGTTCATCCAACAGCAAAATTTCCGGTTCTTGAGCAAGTGCTTGTGCCAAAAAAACCCGCTGTTTTTCTCCGCCAGATAAAAACTCAAGTGATTGCTCTTGAAATTTTTCAATACCGGTCCATTGCATCACTTCCTGAACCACTTCTTCATCTTTTTGACTCCATGTTTGAAATAAGCCTTTTTTATGCGCATATCTGCCAAGTTCGACCGTCTCCTTGACCGTATAAGAAAAAGCCTGTGAAGAATGTTGCGACAGAACAGCAATAACTTGGGCAAGCTCTTTTGCTGAAAATGATTGGATAGATCGGTCCCCTACAAAAATACTTCCTTTTAAAAATGGCAAAACTCCACTGATCATTTTTAATAATGTCGTTTTCCCACTGCCATTTGAACCTAATATCCCGAAAAATTCTCCCTGTTCAACAGTAAATGAAACATCTGTTAAAACAGGTTCGCCACTATACCCGCCGAATAGATTTTCAACCTTTATGGACGTCATCTTTCCCCTCCTTTCCTTTTGTTTCGGATTAAAATGGCAGCAAATACCGGAGCGCCGATTAAAGATGTAATCACACCAATGGGAAGCTCTGTCGGTGAAATGACGGTTCTTGCCGTAAGATCCGCTAATATTAAAAAGGCACTTCCGGTTAACATCGATAATGGTAATAAATGCTTATGATCAGGTCCCCACAGTAATCTTGTTAAATGGGGGATAACTAAACCAACAAAACCAATTGTTCCCGATACCGCAACAGCTGCCCCGGTTAAAATTGAGCCCGCTGTTAATACAAGCATTTTCCGCCTTTTTACATTTACCCCTAAATGCTGCGCCCTCTCTTCACCAAAGGACATCGCATTTAGTTCATTTCCATTCATAAGTAATAGAAACGAGCCGATAAGAAAAAACGGTAAAATAATCTGAATATATTCCCAACCTCTCATCGAAACGCTTCCCATTAGCCAGCTGACAATTTGCCGAAGTTCATCCCCTGTCAAAGCAATCATCAAGGATATAAAAGCACTTAAAAAGGAGCTAAAAATCACACCTGTTAAAATTATCGTTTCAACTTTCATTGAGCGATCAATTCTTTTTGCAAAAATAAGGACAGCAATAATGGTTATTAGGGCAAATAAAATACTTAGAAACGGCAGCGTATATGAACCGATGACAGGGATAGTGATATGCAAAAAGATAGTCAAAACAGCACCAACCGAAGCCCCGGATGAAACACCGAGCGTGTAAGGATCAGCTAACGGGTTTTTTAATAACCCTTGAAAGGCGGCTCCTGCAATGGCCAAGGACGCACCAACCAATCCCGCTAAAACGACACGGGGAAAGCGAATATTCCAAACGATTGTTGTATACATCGGATCGACATTTACATGCGATATATTAAAAAGACGTGATCCGATAATTTTGACAATATCACCAATCGGAACCGTTACAGTACCGATTGAAATACCGATGAGAATGGCAGCAACCAAAAGGATGGATGCTGCCATATACGCAAAAGGTTTCTTATTGGAAAATTTCCGGATAAACTGCTTTTGCAATTTCCTCTACCCCTTCAGCGAGACGTGGACCTGAACGAGTGACCATATCGGAATTAATATCGACTACTTGAGAATTTTTTACAGCATTCACCTGGTCCCAACCTTCTCGACTTAGCACTTGTTCAACTGCCCCTTCCGTATAGGATCCGTAAGTGATTATGATGACATCCGGATTGGCGGCAATGATCGCTTCCGGTTCAATTTTTGGCCATCCCTCTTCGGTCACCACATTTTCTGCATGAACGATTTTCAGCATTTCATCCATGAATGTATTTTTCCCTGCGGCGTAAATATCAGGGGCAGATATTTCTATATATACTTTCTTCTTATCTTGAATTTCCGCTGCCTTTTCACGAATTTTTTCAATTTTCGTCTTCATGTCATCGATAAGTGATTGTGCTTCAGCTTGTTCTCCTGTCGCTTTCCCAATCATTTTAATAGAATCATAGACGTCTTCAAAGTTTTTCGCATCATTCACAACAAGAACGGTTATGCCCGCATCTCGCAACTGTTGTAATCCGGCTTCAGAATTGTGAGCACCTGATGCATGTGCAAGCACTAAATCAGGTTTTAAGGAAATAATCTTTTCCACATTGAAATCCATTGAGCCTATTTTTTCTTTTTCTATTGCTTCTTCGGGATAATTATCAAAATCGGATACGCCGACAATTTCATCACCAAGTCCCAACGCAAAGGCAATCTCTGTATTGCTCGGAATTAAGGAAACAATTCTCTCCGGTTTTTTATCAATGACCACTTCCTGATCGACGGCATCTTTAATCGTAACCGGGAAGGCGGCTGTTGTACTTTCCGCTTGTTCTGTTTTAGTATTATCTCCGTTTTGATTTGCTTTCGATTCATCCTTTGCCCCGCACCCGGCAAGTAATCCGAAAGTAAGCAACAGGATTAGAAATATGTATCTTTTTTTCAAGGTGAATCTCTCCTCTATTTTGATAAACTAACTATCGATAAAATTCGATTGGTTTCGGCTTAAAAATGACCCTCATTAAAAGACAAAAAAACATCCTATCAATTCGAGGATGCAATGAACAAGTAAATTGCACACCTCCCTATCCGCGTAGGTTTTTTGGTGCAAAAGAATAGGCAGGTCTCCTGGCTCATGTTCATCACCCTCTTATGCCGCCTTCCCGTTCCGATGACAGTGGCTTGTATATAAGAGAGCTCCCATTTACAGTGGCGGGACCGCGTTGGATTTTCACCAACTTCCCTATTAAGTCTTTAAAAAAGACACCTAATCCTTATGGATATGAAATTTTTTCTTATGCAAGAATTATAACATGTAGAATTGCTTAGTCCAAGTAAATATGTTATCTATTTTTTAGACCTTTTTTCAGTCTTGCAGTTTTAGCAAAAAATATGGTTTTCGTTTAAAAATTTCTTGTCTATTTTTTAGACTTTTTTTCAGGTCATTCAATAAGTTTTTTGTTATACTAATGAAAACGTATTTATTAAATAAAGTGAGAACTAGGAGGCGGTTTAAGATGGCAGAAATAAAAGCAGGTACCAATCAATTTTACATGGAAGAAGACGGGGAAGTCATTGCAAGAATTGAGTACATTCCTTCCGATCTCGACGGTAAAAAACAAATCACTATTACCCATACGATTGTGAATGAAGGACATAATGGAAAAGGTTTAGGTAAACAGTTGGTAAATCAAGTGGCGGAATATGCAATAGCAAACCAACTGCATATTATCGCTGAATGTTCTTATGCCAAAAGAGTATTGGAAAACAGTGAGGAATATAAAGATTTACTTCTCTAAATTACTCGGGGGCAGTCGTTGTCCTCTTTTTTTATGGAATTATAGAAAAGCGGAAATATTTTTATTATGATAGTGGTATGACTATTTAATGGGCAGGAGTACATTATGAACACGTATTCAAGAAAATTAGGGTTATTGCTAGTCATCCTCGGCGCGGTATTTTGGGGAATCGGCGGCACTGTCTCACAAAAACTGTTTCAACAATTTGGTATCTCGGTCAATTGGCTAGTCACCATCCGATTATTGCTTGCCGGAATTGCATTGTTGACTATCCAATTTTTAAAAAAAGAACGGAGCCAAATCATTCGTGTATGGAAACAGAAACGGTCATCCGTACAATTAATTATCTTCGGGTTGCTCGGTATGTTGGCAGTCCAATATACATATATGGCATCCATCAGCCATGGTAATGCAGCAGTGGCTACACTTTTACAATATTTGGCACCTGTCATGATTATTATTTATACCGTTTTCCGCAGACAGGCAGTTCTCACCGGGCAAGACGTTATCACGGTTTGCTTAGCCCTTATCGGAAGTTTTTTATTATTGACAAACGGTTCGATATCTAAGCTTTCCGTACCGATGCCGGCCATTATTTGGGGCGTTTTATCCGGTGTGGCACTCGCCTTTTATACATTGTATGCCGTCCCGCTTATCAAGCAATTCGGTTCCCTTGTTATCGTTGGTTGGGCCATGATCATCGGCGGTGTTGCTCTCAGTTTTATCCATCCGCCTTGGAGAATACATATAGCAACTTTCAACTTTGAAATCGTAATGTATCTCAGTTTTGTCATACTGTTTGGAACAATGTTAGCCTTCTGGTTTTATATTGAGAGTTTGCAAAGCTTAGAACCAAAGGAAACTAGTTTACTAGGTAGCCTTGAACCATTAGCCGCCGTGTTGACCACCGTCTTCTGGTTGAAAGTACCGTTTGGATTTTTTCAATGGCTCGGTTCTCTGTGCATAATCGGCATGATTTTATTATTAGCATTAGTGAAAAAACCAGTTTTAAAAGAAAACAGCTCAAACTATGATGAAAAAGCATTCCACAATTAATAGTTTGCATCGTGGAGGACTTTTTTCCGTGCATATAATGAAAAGACAAGTGGAGAATGTTGTTGTAGGCGTGAACCAAATCGTTTAACAAGCTAATTTCATAGGTGAACTCTGATGTATTATAGTCCTTAAACAAGGCAGAATCATCGAACGCGGCAACCATGAGAAGCTGATTGAGGAAAAAGGCAAGTACTATCAGCTTTATACCGGGGCGTTTGAGTTGGAATAGAGAAATTTTATGAATTTGACATAAACCATCGGAGATCCAATGGTTTTTTGTCACGCGAGCTATTTGATTCATCTTAACTATTTTCTATCTCACTAGAGTGAACGCTCATTGGCCCCACATCCTCATCACTAGTTACTTGAAAATCACACCAATGATAAAACGACCCTCTACAACTGATAATGTGGAGGGTTTGCTTCACCTTTTATTTGAATATGGAATCTACATATCGGCGCAAATTTATTATACCCTGTACTTCTAAACTATTTTAATACTTATTTCTTAAATTGTATAAATTAATGTTCAGCATTATATTTGTCGATACCTTTTTGACCAGCAGTCAGATGCTTTGTGTGAAAAGCAGCATTATTATATACAGATTTTAGTGTTTTCGCATGATTTCGAGTTGTTCCCATTATTGCAATGGAATTTGCCATTGGTCTCATCACAAATGTAGGCTTAACATTAGTAACAAACCTAAACAAAAGATTTTCATTTATTGAAATTGCTTGATTGTTAACTAACGAGTTAATCCTATCAACAAAATTCTTTAAAAAAATACAATCACTGGCTGATAAGTTTTCTCTATTAGCAATTTTATCAAAGTTGACTTTTAACGTGTTATTCCCAGCAAGTAAAACGAACTCCCTATTTTGAAGTAAAGCTGCATATGCTTCTTCATCAGACTGAATACTATTTATAACCAAATCTTTTGCATAGTTGTAAGTTCTTAGGAAATAAGCATTCAAATCTTCAATTTCACTATTTATAGATTCTGCATCCACCCCTTCAACTTTTCTATTAATAGATTCGTTATTTGATTCTGCAGCAAAAGCAAAGTTAGGAGTAAGAATAGTCAAAGATAAAACTAATATGAAAATTTTGCAAAACTACTTCTAGGACTCATATAATATTTCCCCTTTTTTAGTCATATAAAGGCATAAAAGCATACAAAATAAATAAAGTGTAAAACATAAAAACAATAGAAATGATATATCCTATAAACACAGCATAATTTAAAGGTTTAAATTTTTTTAATATAATACAATTTTTTTGTAAAGAATATAAATGCTATTATACAAGAAATTAATGTGATTAAATTCACAATACCTATAGGATAATATCCTAAATAAACTCGGCTGGTAATATAAATGAAAAATATGGCCAGATAAAAAAAGTCAATTATGCCTAACCAAATAATCCCTTTTTTTACATTCATAGTATTCCCCTTCCTTTATTCGGTTAAAAACAAATTATTAAAAATAATTAAGGTATTTAGCACCCTATACTGATATTATAAACATAGGTTATGAAAAGTAAATTTAACAATTAGTGAGTAAAATGATTCCTAAAATACATCAAATGCTGTCAACTTACACAAACGGAATGAATTTTCGGACCAATAAAAGTTATTAAAGGAATCGTAGTATTACATAATAATTCCTGATGATATGATTGTTTTAGGGAAAACGTAATTCTATACTTTAGCCAGTCTTTAGTTATATGCTTTTTTCCAATATACGTGAAATAATGACTATTAATCTGATTAAATCCTTCAACAGAATGCAAAATCCACTTGATTTACATCTATACTTCACTATTTTCAATCACTTCTAATATCTCATTCGCCCTCAAAAAAACTTTAAACAAATCCGGATTATCGAACTTGCCAAACACGAAAAAGTAATCTAGGAAAAAGGCAAGGATTATCTGCTTAAATCGCACCTTAACAGACAGTAAGTTCCCCTCCTCAAGATTTTCGATTATACAATAAAGATAGTTGGGGAATAAACTGCCAGTAAAGGCCTGATTGGTTCAACATAAAGGACTTCCACTGATGAAAGTTTCACTTTATATACCAGGGGGTATGAACTTAACTAGATCGCGTGTGGCCAAAAAACCATCAAACTTCAGATTGTTCGACGGTTTTCGTAACTTTGGACTAATTATTAATCAAAACGATAAACGATGATTTTCTTATAACTTAACCTCTTCTCCTTTAACGCTCATTGGTCCGATGTCTAAATCATCTGCTACATGAATTCCACCAGACACGAAGAAATTAACTCCCAATAATAGTAATACGATAATTAATAACTTTTTCATTCCCTTATTCCCTCCTGTTTTGATTTGTTTGTAAGGCTAACTTATATAATAAATTAGCTTGTTTATAATGACTATAAGATTCATAAATATTGGCAAACAATTCACTATATCTGACTGTAAGTTTCCAGTCTTTTATCGATAAAAAATAATTGATGCTTGACTTTTGTATATTTATAATGTTATCAATCGTAAGGTTATCATCGGTAATTGTTTCAAATATTTTTAATTGAATCTGATATTTTTCAGACAACCGACTATCTTCCTCTGCCTGCTTCGTCTTCAACCAAAGTCTGGCAGATTCAATATCCCCTTTCAAATAATAAGTTCGAATTAAATTTAACTGGATTTTGCTTTTGTTATCGTCATTTACATATTTTATCGCTTCTAAATAATAATTGATTGCTTCATTGTACTTCCCTTGATATTCATAACAATTGCCCAAGTTATTACTAATTATATATAAATATTTATTCTGATCTTCCTTTGGCAGATAAATGAGGATTCGTTCCGCTAAGCGAAATGTTGCAATGGCATCGTCCCATTTTCTTGAATTATTGTAGCAGGTACCAAGAATAATATGGCATGCCAAGGCTCTTTCCAATAAATACTCGTCTTTAAAAATTTTCAATGCTTTTTCTATGTAAATGAGCGCCTCTTCGTAACAGTAAATATTTTTCAGACTAAGAGAAAAATTATAGTAAAAGATTCCTAATTCAAATCGATTTGCCAAATTTTCGTAACCGACAAGTTGTAATAATTCCACCCCTGCTTCTACAGCTTCAGAAAATTTATTAGTTTTAATATAATATAGTAATAATACATTGGTATATAGGAAAAAGGTTCGGTTATTTGCAACTTTGATAATTTGTTTTAAATTTTTAAGAACTTTACTGACTTCAGTTAAATCATCATGTTCCAAAAGATAACGGCAATAAACGATTTCAAATTTGATTGAAGTACTACCACCGCCTATGATAGATAGACCCTTAAGTTCTTCAATATTTACTTCATACTCTTCTTTATTCAGTAAACTATCATACCATTTTTCAATTTTTTCATCGATGTGCTCAATACTTTCGAATAGCTGATCATAAGCAATGCCTAATCTTTCAAATAGTAATATGTAAATTTCTTCATCGGCAACCACATGATTATTCTCGATTCTACTTAAATAAGAAGGAGTGCAAATTCCGCGGCATAAATCGTCTTGCCTAATATTTTTTTCTATTCGCTTTAATTTTAAAAAACTACCCAAATTATTATTCATATGGATCACCTGAACCTAATTTACCAAAATTTCAAACATGCATATCTCAAAATGATTATATCATATTGTTTCATATAAATTAATTGTGTAAGTTGATAGTTTTTATTGTTATTATTGACAATTCTTACCCGCTAATTGTTAAATTTACTCTTTATAAAATTCCACTTATAATTAATGTAAGGGCTGCTGAATGTTT
Source organism: Caldibacillus sp. 210928-DFI.2.18 (assembly GCF_020554505.1). Classification (NCBI taxonomy): domain Bacteria; kingdom Bacillati; phylum Bacillota; class Bacilli; order Caryophanales; family Bacillaceae; genus Caldibacillus; species Caldibacillus sp. 210928-DFI.2.18. Next base: position 13,872 of record NZ_JAJCHL010000018.1, on the reverse strand, counting down.
ATACGGGTTTGTTCGTTAGGCGAAGGAATGGCAACGACTAAATTCACTAGAGTATCAGTAATGAATATTAGTCTATCAAACCCATCGATTTTTATATTTCTTCTCTCAATAAAATTAGTCAATTTTCAAATGCATTTCATTTACAGACTTAATTAAAATCCTGTATATAGTGTTCGTTCTATAATCTTAATACTTTATCCAAATTCCATCCAAAAAATAGAATTCTAATACTTCAGCAGCTCTTAACTTTTTTATTTTGTCAGAAGAAAAAGTATCTGCCATATGAACGATTTACACGTAAAAACTGGCAACTATTTCTTTTGCAAGCACCGATAATCCTTCATATGAACATCAAGAGATAATTGTATTAACGGTTCACCAACAATCTATCAGTTTAGACTTCAACCAAATAAGGTTAATCCCCCCTGCTCATATTTATGAAAAGAAACTCTTTCAAGAATAACATGTAATCGATTAAGGTGATCGATATATAATACATCCATACACTCATATGCACAAATTTTTAAAACCGTTAAGTCTCATTTTCCAAACTATTTGTCATCTATTGTTTTTTTCTTATAATAGGAAAAAATTTGGATAGTGAATAATGCTAGTATTATCCAGAAACCGCCCTGAGAAGTAGACAAACCATTTTTTGATTTACCAAAAATTATCGTTAATAAGACTAATAAAATAATTAGGTATCCAGAAAATATTATTTGACTTAATTCATTATGGGAATTGGAACTGCTACTAATGGTAACAAACACACCCAATATTATTAACATTAGCCAATAAAGCCATCCATTAAAATCGAAAAATAAATTTGGGATAAAATCCAGTATTAAAATAATTGTAATTAAAATGATGCTAATGATTTCAAATAATCTTCTTTTCATTTTGTGTTCTCCTTATATATCCTTAGTTTGGTGATCATTCTAATATGACGTACGCCATAGATTTGCTTGTAAACCACACATCCCTTTCAAATAATTAGGAACTTAGGGAAATTATGCCTAATTTTTATTAATTTGTATATTTAACAATTACATTAAATTTTTTGACTTATTTGTTTTTAGAAACCTAACTTTAAAAAAATAAAAGCGGCTTTGTTTGCAATCTTTGAATTTGTGCATTGGGTTCGCAAGCAAGTTACTATAAAAAAATTATTTCTATTTACCTTTATCACAGTCTTTTTTAATACATGGGTATGGGAAGTTGGCATGCTACTGGCTTTATCCAAGATGAGTTCTGCAAGTGAACAACTCTATAGTATTTTACAAGGGTTGTTTGGGGGTATAGTTATTGTTACCAATATCATCATCCTATATTTTATAAAAAAAATGACACTGCGCCATTACTTCATTGGTTCGATTATCTGGGCTACCGGAATTACCTACTATGGTCTCCTTTATGATATTCCGCATTTTTTCATCGGGGCCGCCATTGTTGGTATTGGAATGCCGCTCGCCAGTTTAACACGGGTGTATATTGTTCAATCACTGGTACCGGAAGATAAAATGGGCAGAGCATTTAGCTTTAATGCTGTTTTATTATATTTTTCGAACACCATCTCACTTGCACTTTATGGTATTTTCTCCCTACATGTGTCCATCCAATTTTTAATGTGTGTGAGTGGTATCTTCATGTTGCTTGTCAGCTTGATAGGACTACTTTCTTCTATATATTTTACGAAATTCGGTCGGCGTTTTCCGATACATTTTCATAAATAGACGATTATAGGAAGAAATATTTTTAAACCCGAGTTCTAGTGCAATTGATAAAATGGATTCATCTGTATTGATTAATGAGTGCTGACTTTTAAACAAACGATATAATTGCAGCCAAGAGTATGGAGAAATCCCCTTCTCTTCCTTGAACTGATGGGCAAATTGATATTTATTTAATCCCGAAATGTTGGCCATCTGATCGAGTGACCAATCTTCTGTATAGTTTTCTTTTAGGGCATTGATTACTATATCAATATTTGTTTTCGTTTGAATCGTTGGCAGTTCCTTTTGATGAGATCCTAAGCCAAATTGTAAGAGCAAGATAGTAAGCTGTGCTACACTATTATCCAAAAACAAATCATTCGCCGGTAGTTCTTCGGCTTCTTGTTGAATGAAATTATTATGGATAAAGGACGCCCACTGGCTAATCAGCGGGTGTCTAAATGCCTGTGCAGAAAACTCCGGCTCCGGTTGTTCAATACCTAATTGAACAGCTGCCTCCTTCACTACTTCCGGCTCAATTTCAATAAGAAACTTTTCCTGTGTAACTTTTAGTTGTTTATGTGGTTCATTTGGGTTAAAAAAAAAAAACTCTCCAGCATGAATGGTGAGATCCTCATAATGGGTCTGATATACACTTTTTCCAAAGAATGAAAAAATAAATTTATAACTTGTATCATCTCGCCAATTACGTTCTTCTAAATGATTGCGTCGAAATAAGATTAAACCATTATTATTTGCTACGATCATCATCGATACTTCCAATCACGTTAATTTTATCTAGTACGACTGCCTTAAATTTTCTGTTTCATCTACTACCATAGCTCAATTCAGAAAATGGATTAATCACTTTCCATCCAATTCCTTCAAATAATTTCCTTAGCATCCACAAATGGACTCCGCCTATCAAGAGGAGCATGCGCTCATTCGTTTTACTTTCCACTTGCAGGATGTTTTTAAAAAATGAAAAGACCCTACCAGTATAATCTCTTTAATGTTACTCATCTTCTTCCCACATAAACTTTAATGACTTTCTTGAAAATACACTTCTTCATACGGTTGGACAATGACAAAGCCGTCCCCTTGGAAGCGCATTTGGATGGACTCGCCGCTTCCTCTTCCAATAAAGGTTTTAAAGGAAACATCCGTTTGAAACTCCGGCTGCAGATTTCCTGACCAGGCAACTGTTGCATTTGGATCAGTTATAATTGGTTTGCCCGGTGTGACACGCAATGTTAACGGCTCATAATGGCTGGTAATCGCAATTAACCCGGTACCGGAACAACGGATATTAAACAATCCGCCCGCCAACATGCCGCTAACCCGCTTCATAAGCTTAATATCGTGTTTAATTGTTGTTTCCAATGCGAGTAAATCATTGCCATTCACATAGATGGACTCATTTTGTAAGTGAAGGATAATAATCTTTTTTCCGTCATCCGCCAAATACAATGTTCCTTGACCATTCGCCTTCATTAAAGAGGCTCCTTCTCCTGAAATCGCCTTTTTAAACATGCTACCTAGGCCTTGTTCCAATATTCCTTCACGTTCAAATTTAATTTTTCCGTGATAGGCAACCATGGAACCTGCTTTTGCCCAAATCTGTCCATTCAAATTAACTTCAAGAAGATGCGGAGTTTCCAGTTCAAATAATCCTTCCCCTTTATCCTCTTGTTCTGTTTGGCTCAAAAATTCGTCTAGTGAGTATTTACTCATGGCAAACACATCCTTTCATCATACATATATTTACGGATAACGGTTCGGATGTGTTTCAGATTTTTTTGCTAAGCGAAAAAATGATGAAGAACCGACCGTTTATCGAACTTGGAGCAGTCAATCTCCACCACCGCCTCCTCCATCTCCACCGCTATCCCCTCCGTCAGAGGAATCCCAACCGCCAAAACTAAAGAACCCCCCTGAATCATAGGAAGAGGAAGATTTGGATTTACTTGATTTCTTTCTTTGAGAGGAAGTTTTATATTTGCTCCGTCTTCTTTTTCTTGATAAAAGCAACCGAAAGAAAAGAAAATAAAGAATCACAGCACATCCTAAGCTAAATAAGGCCGCGTCTACATCATCTGTCCGTAAAAAGTCGATTATTAGAAAAAACCAAAAAAAGATAAAAAGATATAAAAATATTATTCTAAAAAAATGATATATTTTTCTCATGACTGCCCCTTTCGATATGTTCATAATTTTAATGCAATTTTTTCACCGGCACATGTTCCTCCAATTCTTCAAACCAATCATGAAAACGGCAGGTGGTATAAATCGTTAGTAACGGGAAAAAGATTAAATTTAACAGCAACTGTCCGAAAAAAATAGATAAATAGTCTGAAGATACACCTGAAATGGCAAGCAATAATATTGAGCTGAATAAATTGTCGATAAGTCCCATGGCAAGTATAATCAATAGGATTTTAAAAAAGTGCCTTTTAGCTAACCTGAAAGCCGTGCCCAGAGAGCGAAACGGATTTTGTTTTTTATAAATCATAACGTAAGGAGTAAAATAAAACAATATAAGAACAATTATTCCGGGTAGCACAAATAAAGTTATCCCAATAACAATAAGTGAAATATACAGGATGGCAAATAAAAACGCCATAAATCCATATTTGAAAAATATATGGTAACTCGAACTGAGCTGATTTTCCTCCCCGTTCAACTCCATCTGTATGAACTTGATCAACGGAATTTGAACAAGTACAAAAAAGACCATACTCAAAAATAAATTCGTATAATCCCCAAAAATTTCAGCAGGTGTATAACTTACATAATAATAAACGACATTCGAAGTAAAACCATGTACAAGCAAAAAAGGCAAGCATATCGTTAATGCTAATAACGTGATTTTCCAAAAATTATTCACATACAGACTAAAGGTCTCTTTTACATATTCCATCCTCTTCACTCCAATACATTGACATAATTAAGGATTCCGGCAATCTCTTAATAAGTTTCTTTTATAATCGTTTTCAGCCATTTGATGAATAAACTGAACGTATTCATCTGTACTAAGTTCTCCTATCGTTTTCGTGAAAAAGTTTCCTTGAAAATCTTTTTCAAATCCTTCCAGGGATTTTATTAAATTTGCCTTTGCTTCCTTACCAAATATTTTTTCAAGCTTTTTCGCCATTCTTTTGGCTTTAAACCTTTCAAATAATATAAAATTCCCTTCATCATTTAGATAAGTGATTATTTTTTCCGCATGATGCAAGTTATTAAAAACGTAATTAAATTCACTATATATTAATCCATCATATTTTTTGATTAAACTTCTTCCCCTTAACCACAGTTCTTTTGTTAATGTCTTTGATCGGTCATAGATTTCGTTATCAATTTCCAAAATAGATTGGTATATATCATTGAAAAGAATCGTATTTTTTGCCTGTATTGTTAATGTATTTATTATAATGTTTACTGAACTTTGTACAGGAAATAACATACTTTTATTTTGCTGAAGGAGCTGAATTAGTTCTTCAACATATTTTTTGCTTCTTTTCATCACTTTTTTATCACGTTTGTAGCAGCAATTGCAGTTCCATTATGTGTCAAAAAGAAATAAGCAATTTCCACACCTTCCTGTTTATTTAAGAGACCTCGTTTGGAGGACAAGACAAGCATCCCTTTCCCCTCTTGATACTTTTTATATAAAATATAGTAATAAAATTCTTCATCTGTTTCGGTATATTTAAAAACGTAAGGGTAAACCTCATATTTTTCATTTTCCCGTTTATATTTTTCGGCTATTTCTTGAAATTGCTGATTTAATTGCATTTACTGACACCTTCTTCTCTTAAAACCGAGCAATGATTTAAGTCACTCGCCTATTTCTCTAAACTGCGTCAACATCAATTAAAAATAGAAAGGCATTACATAAAAATTCCCATTACTTTTCGGATTTTGCATTTAGCGTCCGTATACACTTTATTAACATTGAATATCTTATTCAAGGATTTCGGCAAATTTCTAATAAATTTTTCTTATATTCATATTCAGCCATTTGATGAATAAATTGAACGTATTCATCAGTACTAAGTTCACCTCTTGTTTTCGTGAAAAAGTTTCCTTGAAAATCTTTTTCAAATCCTTCCAAAGAATTTTGTAAATCTTGTTTGGCCTCTGCACCATAAAGCCTTTCCATTTTCCTTAAAATTTTTCTAGCTTTGAATCCGTCAATGAATGAAAAGTGACTTCTCTCATTTAAATATGACATTATTTTTTCTGCCTCGGGAATATTGTTAATTACTTCCTTCACTTCACTGTACACTAAAGCATCATAATCCTTTATTAAATTCCTTCCCTTTTGCCATAATTTTTCCGTTAATACTTTTGTACCCGTGTGAATTCTTTGATCTAATTCCAGTAAATCTTGATAAATTTGATTTATACGTTCTGTATTTTTTGCTTGTAATGTTAATATATCAATAACGATATCTATTGAACTCTGTAACGGCTTTAGCAAATGTCTATTTTTCAAAAGTAGTTCAATAAGTTCTTCCACATACTCTTTACTTCTTTTTCTATTTTTATTTATTACATGATTTGCCGCTTTTGCAGTTCCATTATGTGTTAAAAAAAAGTAAGCTATTTTCACTGCCTCTTGTTTATCAATAAGTCCACGTTTAGAAGAAAGGACCATATTTCCTTTTCCCTGTTGATATTTCTTATAAAGAATATAATAATAAAATTCTTCATCTGTTTCGACATATTTAAAAACGTAAGAATATACCTCGAATTTTTCATTGTCCTGTTTATATTTCTCGGCTATTTCTTGAAATTGCTGATTTAGTTGCAATTACGGACACCTTCTTCTCTGAAAATCCAAACAAATTTAAGTCCACAGCCTATTTTACTGCCAAACTTTTTTCATCTTTTGTTGACCTTTTTTATTGTTTCAACTTCTCTTTAATCTTCTTTTTGCTGTTTTACCAACTTTGAGTAGAGCTCGAGAAATTAAGAATTTCGGCAATCCCGTAATAAATTTCTTTTATAATCTTCTTCCATCATTCGATTAGTGACTTGAATATATTCCTCAGTGTTCAGTTCTCCTCTTTGATTGGTAAAAAAATTACCTTGGAAATCTTTTTCAAAGTCTTCTAATGATTTATTTACCTTTTCCTTTGCTTGTTCATTAAACATTATTTGAAGTTGTTTTACTACATTTCTTGCCTTATATTTTTCAGGGAAACCTAGGTTCAATCGGTTTAGATAATCTATTATTTTTTCGGCACTCTCCCAACTTTTCAATAGGGTTTTCAATTCTTCATACATTGTTACATTATATTCATGAAGTAAATTTCTTCCTTTTTGCCAAGCCTCTTTCGTTAACACATGTGTTTTTCTCTGAATATGTAAGTCGAGTTCTTTAATTTGATTATAAATATCATTTACTTTTCTCGTATTCCCTATTTGCAATTCTAACGTATTATTAATCATGTGATAGGAATCAGCTAAGTGTCTATTTGTTAAAATTAAATCCTCTCCTTCTAATAATTTTGATTTGATTTTTTGAACGGTTTCAACCTTCCTTTTCCGAACCTCTGACATTGGCCCCAGAGCAGCAGAAACTGTACCATTATGGGTTAAAAAGTAGTAAGCAATTTCCACTGCTTCATTTTTTGGAATCAATTTTCGGGAAGAAGACAGGATGATATACCCTCTCCCCTCTTGGTAATATTTATAAACAATATAATAAAAAAATTCGCTATCTGACTCATGAAATTTATATACGTGTTGATAAATTTCATATTTCTCTTTTTCTTTTTGTCTGTCTTCTATTAGCTTCAAAAATTCATGACTAATTTTCATCTGCACTTCCACCTTAATCATAAATAAGTAGGTATTACATGAAAATCCCCATTTGTTTTCGGCTCATTAATCTGAATTTCTTAATCATGTGCTTGTTTTCTTACTTAAAATCCGAACAATGATTTAAGTCCATCGCCTATTTTACTACCAAGATCACTTACTTTTTTACCAACCTTTTTAAATGTTTCAACAGTGCCTTTAATGATTTTCCTTCCTGTTTTTGACTTATTAAGCCATTGTAAACCGGTTCCTGCAGCCCACAGGACGGCACCTGTCACCAATAAAACTCCTCCAACTACTTCTGTTGCCGGTGTCGGTATCGATGCACTTATAACCCCTGCGCCCATTAACGTCTCACCAAAACTGGAAAAAGTTTTTCCAGCTAAATCGGTTTTCATTTCAAAATTTGTTTCATTTTGCCATGCATGGAAATTTGTACCTGTTTCATATGCAGAAAAACCAAGGCCTACGGTAGCTGTTGCAATATTAAATTTGGAAAGGGTGGTCATGGGGCCTGTGGCAGTAAATAAGTTTCCAAGCTTTGACGAGTTACCTATAACTGTTTCACTAGATAAAATTTGTTGAAGATTTCCTATAGTATTTTGGTATGTTCTAAACCCCTGAACAGCATCTGTCCCCTTTAATATCCCATCCAACGCATCACCGGATAGCTGAACATAGCCATTTCCCGTTCCTTGCCCGACCAATTTATACCCGGAGACTAGGAAGCTTTTCCATGTGCCTGATTTTCCAAACTGATAATTTCCATTTGAATCCAAAACCTCTCCTACTAATTTAACTTGTTGTCCAATTGCATCATTGACAACGTATTTTATTCCTTCATAAAAACCCGGATCTTCAGCATTTGGATTATATCCGTAATTCTGGTTATTTTTTCCAGATTGTGTAGATATGCTATTCTTATATTTAGTATACTGATTAATTATCGATTGGCTATCCTTTGAGTGAGGCGAAATTTCTGAATAAGTTCCATCTTTATCAGGTTTATAGATTAAATAAGTCCCATCCTCATTGGACACAACAATCGTTCCATCCGGCATCATAACGGGAGCGGCAGTACCGTCAATTGGTGCGCCATTTTGTTTATTATTTCCGTTGATACCTTGATTTCCATCACCCCACTGATTATCTCCAGTATTTGGGTTCCCCGGTTCAATGGGGTCTCCCGGCTGAAGTGGATCGCCCGGCAGAATAGGCTTCCCAGAATCAATAGGCTGACCCGGGGAAAGCGGAATCCCCGGTGTGATCGGTTTCCCCGCGGTAAATGCCATTGTAGAAAAAGGTGTGGTGAAAAACATTGTGGACAGTGCAATTACAATAAATAAAAATATTCTAACATATCTTCCCATATTTTCCCTCCCCTTTGAGTTTTCATCTCTTCCGGCGAAATAAAGAATGATGACATGGCTGACAACTCAATTTTAATGTAACTCCGATCCATATTTCGTTTAATTTCTTCCTTAGGAAACTCCCTTTCTATACTAAGAAAAAAGGCTTCCATTAAAATTTAGAACGTGAAACATACAATTCTAGCTTTTAGGTATGGCGGTAACAGATTAAGAACCGCCTACTTTCATTTCATTAAAGGGAATCCATCTCTTCCGGCTTGATGAGAAAAGCCGGCAACATAAACAAACAGAAAAGAGAAATAATATAAGCAACTGCCCCCATTGCCATAAATTCAATGTACTGTTCTGCTATTGTCGTCCCCTCTTGACTAGTAAATGTCATAATGAAGGGAAGAATGATGATAACAATAAGAAATAATATATGGAAAATCCTCCCACCCTTGGAATCAAATGGATCTTTAAACATTTTGCCAATTTTCCATTTAGATAGGTGGGTGATAATAAATAATAATAACCAAGTGACCACAAAAAGAATCCATAAATGACTTTCCCCAATCCAAAGTAATCGGATAATCGGTTGTGTGGGAACAAAAGCCGCCATAAAAATCATACCGTAGCTCATTATCGAGAAATATCTTTTACTGTCAGTCATTGTCAACCAAGCATAAGCAGTTCGAATGATAAAGAACATAGCAACAGTTGTATTAATTAGCCAAAATTTTGTACTCCACTCCGGTAATGCACTAAATAATAAAGCAAAAAATAAATTAAATCCAATTGCTGAAACTAATTTACTTTCTTTAAATGAAAGTCGTCGATTATTATCCAAAGATACCACCTATTTTCTAAATACAGATTTAAAATTGAGAGCCTAGAATTACTCGGTTCATATACTTTGCCTGGAATAATAAAGGTACCTCCCTGAATCGGCGTACCCGGGGTAATTGGTTTCCCCGGGACAATGGGTGTTCCCGGAGTAATATATGCGAAGGCACTTACAGCCGGAAACAGCGTCCAAAAGATTAGCATGGAGGCTAGCATTAAATATAAAATTCTTTCAAGTTTCCTTCCTCTCAAATAATCTCACCCCAACCTATTGGGTATTCGTACTAGAAATATATTTACTCTCAAGTTTATTTATTGCTTCAGAATAACTTGCTTCATTTAACGCTTTTAATTCTTTTTCAAATTTTTTTATTTCTTTTCTTATCCATCGGTGATATTCAATACGTTTAGTTTCTAGATATTGATATGATTCGTCATTCATACGTCCTGCTTCATGTAAATAGGATAAAATAAGCTCTATTTTTGTACTCTCAGTAGTCGCTTTTATTTCTTCCTTTGTAATGTACGAAAAAATGGCCAAGTCGTTTTGCAGTTTTTTAGATTCTATTTTTTGCTTTCCCTGCTCCAACCATTCTTTCCATTTCTCAGTCAAATTACTTAAATTATCTAATTCCTTTTGCAATTCCCCTTCATTTGTAACGGTACCGTAAATTCCTTCAGTTGCAGCGGCAATTTCTCTCAATTGGTTCTGTCCCTCACTGTCCACATCAAATCCGATAACATTTATGATTGGGGATATATTTGATGAATACAAATCTTTAGCCGCTTCAATCGGCTGATCTTCACATGTATCAATTCCATCACTGACTAAATAAACGATATTTGTATTATTGGCTCCATCAAAGGAGGCTAAGTCATTTTTCGCCTCCCGCAAGGCTAAACCAATCGGCGTCCAGCCGCTTGGTGAAAATTTGTTAAGTGCTGCTTGGAACTCGCCTGCATTATAATTCGATATTGGATAGACAAGTTCACTGCTGCTACATGACAATGCTTTGTCAGCGTCTGAACCTGTTCCCTTATGACCATAAACCCTGATTCCAACTTTGGCGTCTTTCGGAAGTTTATTTACAAAATTGAGAATCGAATCTTTCGCTGATGCCATTTTTTCTTTTCCATTAATTTTTTGTGCCATACTACCTGAAGCATCAATAATAAATACGATATTTAAGTTATCTTTAAATTGATAACGGCTATCCGTATTTTCCGGACTTCCCAGTGACTCAAATTTTAATCGGTTAATGAGATTTTCCGGACCTTCAAAATCCTGTTGCATTTTTTTAACAGTTCTCTATAAAAATAATCTAATTCTTTTTCACTTGGGTTTCCGGAAATATCAGGTAAATCACTAAAGACCTTTAAGATTTCTTCTTTTGAATTTTCCCCGGATGTGTCCATATTGTAATACTTACCAATTGGCAATTCCGCCAGCTCCTGATATGTTGTTGGTAATGGTTCCACCTTTACATTGTCATTAACCGCTTTCTCCTTCCTTTCCTTTTTTACCGTCTGTTCATTTCCCGGTGTAGATTTATCTTCTGTTTCGTTACTTTCCTTGGCGCTATCATTACTGCATGCACTTAGTAAAAATAGAAGTAGTGCGGAAACAAGAATACTTTTAAAAATTTTCATACCTAGGCACCTCCCTTTTAAAAATTTTTTAAGTAGAATTATTTATCTAGCTAAACTGACACTAATCTAGTGGATATGTTGCCTCTCCCCACCCTAAGCGATGAACAAAATCCACTTTTGGTCCACTCCCCTTTTGCGGAATATCACTGACTATTTTTCGTAAAAACTTTTCCTGTTCTTGCCCTTCGAAGTGAACTACGGCTTTTACTTGGACACGTTCACCTTTAAAAACAGTTACTTCGGATTTACTGCTATCCCCGTTATTTCTTTGGATTACATCTGCTGCTACTTGCCTTATGTCTGTTAATTTCATACGAATTTTATCTGTAATATATGTTTCAAGCATTTCGTCTAAGCCGGGTAATTCCGCTTCAACCACCTGGTCAATCGCTTGGATGGCCGCCTCATTTCGAGAGTAGCCCACTGCCAATAAGTTAGTTTCTTGTTGATCAATTTTATAGGACAGCTTTTGATCTTCAGGAAAGACTCCTAATGGGTCTGTTTCTAAGAACTTCTCAATTTGATATTGGTCATAATCACTTACGGCTTCCCGAATCCCATCGTATAACACATCCGTTGCCGCAATACTCGCCTGTTCCGCTGCATTGGAAGCTTGTTGCTTGGTGACAAACACACCACTGATATTAATAATTAAAACCAGCATGAGTCCCATGATAAAAACAATCCAGATAATATAAAAACTTGCATTTCCCCGTTCATCTAAATTCTTCATCTCATCACCCGGCTCGCCGTTTCTTCTTTAAAGTCAATGGCCGTCGTCTTTTTCCACTCTTTAGGAACAAAAACAAGTTGATGCTTTAAATCCATCTTCACTTTAAAGTCCTCCCCTACTGGCATCGTAGGATCACCACTAACCGGTACCACTTCAAATTTCTCCAATAATAAGACAGAACTTTTTCCAATAACCTCTTTCGCTTTATTTTCCGCTTTAAGTTCATCTTCTTCCAAAGCAAATACTTTTGCCGCCTCATTTGCAGCTGTTTTTGCGGTCATAAGTGCATACCCCGATGCAACAACCTGCCAAAGCAACAAGAAAAGCATAAAATAAAACGGAAGAATCCCGAGAAATTCAAAACTTATTGCACCTTCTTCATTTTTTAACCGTTTTTCCCTTTTCATCATAAATTTCCCCCGGCATCAACTAAACGATTAATTTTATATTGGAGATACCAAATATTGAAGACAGCAAGCAGCCATGATTGAAAAATTTCTTCTTCAAAATAATCTTCTATCATTTCTCTTGCTCGAAAAGCCGAGTAATTTAAACAGCCGACAAAATAAAATGCCAAAATGATATCAATGCTATCTAAAACAGCAATACCATATTCTGTAAAAAAAACCGGGCCAAATAATGAATACAATAAGGAAAGAATTAAATATATTAACATAATAATCCACCATTTATATGGTATAACATTTTTTGTATTTAGATTTCTAAAGTATTTTTTTCTGCTAAGAAACCAATATGCATTGTAAGTACCAATTGTTACTATTGATAAAATGATCATAAGAAATATATTTGTTTTTTTAAATTCAAATGTTGAACGTGTTGCCAATTCCGATTGCATCAAAAGGTCACCCACTTTCTATCCTCGTGTAATTGTCCATACTTTCTCGCTAAGTAAATATAAAAAAGCGGATATAAAAATGTATTGACTAGGGCTCTCAGAACAAGAAAAAAGAAAAAACTATTTTCCAAATCTTTAATAATATAGGTTAAAATAGTCCAAAGTAATATTTGAACAGAAGAAATAATTACAATATCCCCTAAAACAGCTATATTCTCTGACTTCAGTGTTAACCATGCTTTCCGAAAATGATTTTTCATTGATGTTTCATCTACAAACACAGGCAAAAGGAATATTATTGAGAATCCAATAATTGTCGGCATTAGTATCAAAAATGAGCCAAAAACCGAGATGGCATAAACAATAACGGAAAATAATAATAAATAAAAGAAATAGCTAAAAAAGACCGCGTACAATTCTTTCAAGCTTACTGTTTCATCACTTAAATCTTTATGTGTTAAAAAACTAAATGGAGAAAACAATACAATAAAGTTAATGATTAATAGACACAGAGAAATAATTGAAGGAAATAAAACTGTACTGCTTTCATAAACATAGACAACTACTAATTGGATAAAAAAGGTAACCGGAAATACAAGTGTAATACTTAAAACTAATATGGACGGTAAATGTTTATTATAAATATCTAATACATCTTTAAACATTTTTTAACACCTTTCGCTTTTTAGTAAACAGAAAAATACTTGTCGTAATGATTGAGACTGATGTACTTAATACCAAACTTCTGTTTACTCTGTCAGGATCTGCCAACGTTTCTAGTTCAATAAAGAAATGGCCAAAAAAGATATTTAAAACACTAAGTGACAAACTTCCGATAAAACGTAAGCCCGAAATAAAAAAATAAACGTACCTTCACGGTACGTACTACAAATAACC